>JAXJVZ010000158.1:0-12117 GCA_036308285.1 Agathobacter sp.
TGGGATACAGGTTCTGTTGGAATAGAAGATTTTGAAGCTATGGATTACGTGGCAATAACAGGAGATATTACAAGCTTTCAGGGAAATTTGCAGTGTTCAATTAAGAGAGCCAGAAAAGTCTCTGAAGGAGAGTATGATCCAAAGGATTATCTTCCTGTTTCAGATAAAGATGTCGACCAGATGTATCTTGAACTTATGGGATATATCAATTCAGTAAAAAATACATATTTAAGCCAGTTATTACATAAATTTTTTGATGATGTGAATTTTGAAAAGCGCTTTAAGTTCCATTCAGCAGCCAAAAGTGTTCATCATGGATTTGTAGGTGGACTATTAGAACATACATTGTCAGTGACAAGAAACTGTAGTTATTTTGCAGAAGTATATCCAATGTTAAATAGAGACCTGATTGTTTCGGCTGCAATATTCCACGATATTGGAAAGCTGAAAGAGCTCTCTACCTTCCCGGAAAATGATTATACAGATGCTGGTCAGCTCTTAGGACACATTATGATTGGAGCCGAGTGGGTTGGTGAAGCAATCAGACAGATTGATGGTTTCCCGGTTGTACTTGCAAATGAATTGAAGCATTGTATTCTTGCTCATCATGGCGAGCTTGAGTTTGGTTCTCCAAAGAAGCCGGCACTTATTGAAGCACTTGCTCTTAGCTTTGCAGATAATCTTGATGCCAAGATGGAGACATACAGAGAGTTGCTTGTAAATGTTGCTGATAACAATTATGAATGGCAGGGATTTAACAGATTCCTCGATACAAACTACCGTAAGACACAGGTATAATATGAAGAAGAACGATATTTTTGAATTGACTATAACAGACATGGGCAATGATGGCGAAGGAATAGGGCATTTTGAAGGAATGACTTTCTTTGTTAAGGATGCGCTTATCGGAGACACAATCACAGCCCGTGTGACAAAACTTAAGAAGAATTATGGATATGCAAGAGTGGAAGAGATTAAAAATCCTTCCACTTTTCGTGTTGAGGCCAAATGTCCATTACATAGACGGTGTGGAGGCTGCCAGATACAGGCCCTTTCATATGAGAAGCAGTTAGAGTTCAAGCAGCTTAAGGTATTTAATAACCTGATGCGCCTGGGCGGTTTTACAAAGGAAGAGCTTGAAGAGAAAATGCTTCCTATTGTCGGAATGGAGGAGCCTTTCAGATATCGTAACAAGGCACAGTTTCCTGTTGGATATGACAAGGATGGCAATATAGTGACCGGATTTTATGCGGCAAGGTCGCACAATATTATTCCGGTTGAAGACTGTTATCTTGGGGTATCAGATAATGATGAGATACTTTTCAGGATACGCAACTGGATGAAATTGTGTGGGATTGAACCGTATGATGAGACCACAGGTAAGGGCATTGTAAGACACATTCTCCTAAGATATGGATTTACGACAGTGGAGATAATGGTTTGTATTATCATAAATGCAAATAAACTTCCAAAGGCTGACGAGTTAGTTGAGATGCTTTCTGATATAAAAGGTATGACCTCTATTTCATACAATGTGAATAAGGAGAATACAAATAAGATTCTGGGCCAGCGTACAGAATGTATATGGGGTAAGCCTTATATTACAGATTTTATTCACCTTAAAGAGGTGAAAAATGATGTGGAGTTTATTGATACAGATATAGCAACTGAGTACAGGATTTCTCCACAGTCCTTCTATCAGGTTAATCCCGTTCAGACTGAGAAGCTATACAGCACCGCACTTGATTTTGCCGGACTTACGGGCAATGAGAAGGTGTGGGATTTGTATTGCGGAATTGGAACGATTTCACTTTTCTTATCCCGCAAGGCAGGACAGGTCTATGGTGTAGAGATTGTGCCACAGGCGATTGAGGATGCGAAGAATAATGCTAAACTGAATGGTATTACAAATGCCCAGTTTTTCGTTGGCAAGGCTGAGGAGGTGCTTCCTGAGTTCTATGAAAGCCGTAAGAATGGCGCTAAGCATGGTGAGAAAGAAAAAGCATCAGAGATGCTTCGACCGGATGTTATTGTGGTTGACCCTCCGCGTAAAGGGTGTGACGAGAAGTGTCTGTCTACTATGGTACAGATGGCACCGGGGCGTATTGTTTATGTAAGCTGTGATTCGGCGACGCTTGCCAGAGACCTTAAGTATCTTAGGGAGAATGGGTATGAGGCGGTGAAGATTCAGGCGTTTGATCAGTTTGCACATACGCTGCATGTGGAGACGGTGTGCTTACTCAGCAGAAAACCTTGATTTTATGCGGGTTTTGGGGTGCTTTTTGAAAATATGTGACTGTGTTTTTAGTTGACGAAAATGTGTATAAAAGCACAGGGGGTAAAAAATAAAAATGAACCAAAACGTGCGCGAATAGCAAACAATATTTTTTAGGGGAAAGAGACTATGAATGAACATACCTTTAAAATAATGGGATTGCATACAAAAATAGAAAAAAATAAAAGCTTATCAAAAAAACTGAAAGTGTTAGCTGGAGTGTGACTGGTTTTCTCTTTCTGTTATTGTTTTGGTTCAGTTCAAATTGAATCCCTAGATAAGTCTCAGATTGTAGCAACTAATTTGGTATGTATAGTTTCTATTCTTGTGTTAGTTGGCATATACCTAAAAGATGTACAAGGTATAAAATCTAATAAGGCAGTAGAATTTGAGATTTATAGGTTGCAAGTAGAGGATTTAAATACAAAGAGGGAAGTTGCAAGAATTACCGGAAGTGGATTGCCGGATTATAAGTATGATAAGCAAATAGATGTACCTGATGGGACTATATATTTACCTATTGTATATTACGGAATATTAGTTGGGATTGATATCATCATACGAATTTATCTGTTTATAAATCATGTGATATAAAGGATATTTTTTAAAACTAGAGATAAATCTTGATTGAAAGAAGGGCATATGATATAATATCCGAAAAATCGGAATAAAACTGAAGGGATATTATATCATGAATATATACGAGAAAATATTTACTAGACTCGAAGAATTACATATGAGCCAGATTGAATTATCCCGTAGAACAGGCATCGCAACAAGTACCATCAGCGACTGGCGTAAGAAAAAGATTAATCCACAGGCGGATAAGTTAGTTGCTATTTGTAAGGCACTCGATATGTCTCTTGTGGATTTACTTTGTGATGAGGAAGATAAAAGTAATGAGATATTGACTGCAGATTATGTAGTCGACGATCAGATAATAATCGATAGTATTGAGGCATCCTCTTTAGCAACTAAGCGAAGGGTTATAAATTATCTTGAACAATGGATGCTTAAAAATAGAATTGATTTACCGATTGGTAATGTTTCGATTATTGTGGATGCAAATGGAGATAGGGTTGTGGTGATTAACAATCTTAGATTCAAAAGGAGTAAACGTGTTGATTGGAACACGGTTGAAGCGTATCTGAAAGAATATATTGGAAATTGTGCGGAGATTCTCGATACCAATGAAATGGTTTACATAGGAAGTGATTTTCCAGATGAGTATTCGCATTCTAAAGATACCAAGGTCTTAAGAGGACCAAATGAATATGCAAAGGCAAATGCATCCATTGCAATTAAGGAACTAATCCAAATTGCATCAAATAAGGCGTTTTCCGAGAATCATAAAGATAAGCATAATAGCAAGGCAAAATATGGATGGTATCGTTACGATACTAGGTTTGCTATTC
This sequence comes from Agathobacter sp., assembly GCA_036308285.1. GTDB lineage: Bacteria > Bacillota > Clostridia > Lachnospirales > Lachnospiraceae > Roseburia. The sequence continues at coordinate 3,691 of JAXJVZ010000158.1, forward strand.
CAAAGTATAATAATGATGGGGAGCTAGCCGGATATAACATTTTTAAAGGTAGACTTGTAATAAGACATGCTCAAGATGGAAAGCTTTATTTATATGATATTTTGAGAATAAAAAAAGAAACGAGTGAGCCGCTTGAGTAAAAACTGTACGGTTGTAAAACTCATTTCTTAAAAAGTATTCTATCCTAAAATAATTAAATTGTCAATCCGAATATTCGAAAAAATTGCATCTGTTAACGCCACAACAGATTTCAAATACATATGCTAGTGAAGCAGATTTGCTGAATGCAGCGTTATTTGGTAAGACAGCAAAAGAATGGAGAGATAGTAAGTAATTTACCTGGAATTGAGCAGAAATAAGAAATATTAGAAAGAGAGGAATTAGACAATGTTATTTATATGTTATCCAAAATGTTCAACCTGCCAGAAAGCAAAGAAGTGGCTTGAGGCAAACAATATCGAATACAAAGAGCGTCATATTGTAGAAGACAATCCAACCTATGAAGAGCTGAAGGACTGGCATTCTAAAAGTGGACTTCCACTCAAGAAATTTTTCAATACCAGCGGTCTTCTCTATAAAGAAATGAAGTTAAAGGACAAGCTCCCTGCAATGAGCGAAGAGGAACAGCTAAAATTGCTTGCTTCTAACGGAATGCTGGTAAAGCGTCCATTGCTTGTAAATGGTGACACTGTGCTTGTGGGATTCAAGGAAGCTGACTGGGCAGAAAGAACGCTGGAGTGTTCTTGAATTATTGACATATATCCAAATATGGCATAATATATTATGCAAGTGAATACTTGCGTAAAGGGCGAAAAAATGTACGACGAAACACAATTAAAAATAATTGATGCAACCATGTCGCTAATAATAGACAAAGGTTATTCTGGCGCGACGACTAAAACTATAGCAAAAGCTGCCGGTGTAAATGAGAGCACAATATTCAGAAGATTTAATGGAAAAAAAGAAATAGTGCTTGCTGCAATGGAGTTACCAAAGTGGAATCCAGGCCTAAAAGAAAGTGATTTTGTATATGAAGGTAATCTGAAAAAAGACCTGACTTCATTTGCCCGTACATATATGAAGAAAGTTACACCACAGATGGTAAAAATATCAATTGGCCTTAGAGCAGCAGAGCTAGAGGGCATTGCAACACCTGGAATAATGAAGGTTCCATTGGTTTTCAAAAATGTACTGATGAGATATTTCCAGCAGATGATAGACTGTGGTAAAATGCCAGATTGTGATGTAGAAAGTCTGTCTTTGCAATTTATTGCTATGAATTTTGGCTTTGTTTTTTTAGATTCATCATTTGGTAATAAATTAATTGGTGTATCAAAAGAGGATTATATTAAAAATAGCGTAGATAATTTTGTCAATGGAATTATAAGAAATTTATAATGTGCTTGATTTTGATATCGAGCACATTTAAATTTACACATTATTTGCCAGAACAGTAGAGGCTTTGCACAAGCTGGATAGCTATAAAAGCGAATAATAGAGAATTCTCATCATATGAGATATGATTCTTATGATACGAGATTGCTTTTGTTGTGTATTTTTATATTATATAGATATGAAGTTGCAACTTTTGAAAGCACAGAGGAGGTACATATGGATCAGGTAAAAGTAGGAGAATTCATTTCTACAGAGAGAAAAGCAAAAAAGCTGACGCAGAAAGAGCTTGCTGAACAGCTTGGGGTAAGTGATAAAACAATATCGAGATGGGAGACGGGAAATGGACTTCCTGATATGGCATATCTTACGCCACTTTGCGACTTACTTAAGGTAAGTGTAAATGAACTCTTATCAGGTGAGAAATTACCTCCGAATGAGTATTCAATGAAAGCGGAGGAAAATATTATGGCATTATTACAGGAGAATCAGAAAAATAAGAAATCCGACAGAATCCAGTTTGTTATAGGTATTGTATTACTAATAGTAGCCATTTTCATGCTGAAAATAAGTATGAATGGAATCAATAATTGTATAGAAAATTTTTTGGATTTTCCATCCATTATATTTGTTGTATTAGCATCAGTTGCCTGCGTTTTTATTTCAGGCAAAAGAGGAAAAAAGGATGTGGTAGCATTGCTAAGAAAGATAGTGATACCTATTGGAGCAATTATTTCGGTGGTAGCTGTTGTTGTTATCCTGACAAACGTAAATAATAATATGTTAGGAGCTAATCTTGCTGTTGCAATATTATCATTTTTATATTCTGTTGTAGCATATCTGATTTTGGTATTAATAGAATCAAGAATAAAAGAATAGAGACTAACAAATAATTTGAGACCCTGACTGGAATTAGTAGGGGTCTCTTTTCTTATAAATTAAGAGCAATTCTATGATGTGTGGATTGAGCAGAACAAAGCCCCGAATTAGAATAAAAACATAAATAAGAATTGGGGTGATGTAAATGAAATTAAATAAAGCTGGACTGACAGGTTTTATGATGTGCTTTGCAGCAATCATTTTTGGAATAGCTACAAATGGAGGAATACAGACTATAGTGAATTTCTTACATATACCTTCTTTTATTGTTACAACAGGAGGTGCTCTGTTTGCTGTAATGACAACGTCAGATTCCTTTGAGGATTTTGTATATGGGATAAAAGGCTTCCGTGCAGCTTTTAATCAAAAAGGAACGGGAATAAATGAAATTATAGATAATATACTTGAGATGTCAGATACAGCAAGAAGAGAAGGCCTGCTTTCGCTTGAAGAAAAGGCAAAGACTATAAGTCAGTCATTTTTGAGTAAAGGCATAAGCCTGATGGTAGATGGTTCAGACGCAGAGCTTATCAGGGACATTCTTGAAGCGGAGCTGTCACATAAATATGAAAGAGAGAAAAAACAGGTAAAATTCTGGGAAGATTTAGGGGCCTATGCCCCGGCATGGGGGATGGTTGGAACGCTGATAGGTCTTATCAATATGATGAAAACAATGGGAAGTGATTCTTCAGCTATCGGAGCAGGTATGTCTCTTGCCCTGATTACTACCTTGTATGGTTCAATAATTGCCAACTGGGTTTGTATTCCAATTGCAAGAAAGCTTGAAAAAAATAGTGAAGCTGAATATCTTGAGATGGAAGTAATAATAGAGGGAATCCTGTCAATCCAGGCAGGAGATAATACCAGAATTATAAAGGAGAAGCTAAAGGCTATCCTGGAGTAAACTATTTATGATGTCAGCAGAGCTGACGCGCATTTCGCAGCAAGAATGCTGGAGCGTTCTTGAAAAAACATAGATTACAAAAAACATAGATTGCAAAAAAACATAGATTACAAAAAACATAGATTACATAAAACGTAGATTACAAAATTACACGAAGAATAAACATATCATCCTTTATAGAGAACTGATAATTTCCATTTAGCTTCTCCGTGACATAACGGATGCTCTGTGTGCCAAAACCGTGACCCGATTTATTGGCACGTGGAATTCCATCTGTCAGTTCCGGTTTTTGGGCAAAAGTATTTTTTATGGAAATAAGCAGCTTGTCATCATTCATATCAATTTTAAGTGCAATATGCCTTTTTTCAAGAGGAAGCAGTAACACAGCATGAATGGCATTTTCCATAGCGTTAGACAGGATGGAGGTCAGATCAATGTCCGAAACAAAAAGCTGCTCTGGCACCTGAATAGAATATTTAAAATCAATCTGAGCTTCATTTATCTCGTTTTCATAAGAAGACAGAATCATATTGATAATTTTATTGCAACAGAATTTATGCATAGCAGTCTGGTCTGTGTAAGAATTAATACCATTTATGTATTCTTTTGCTTTATCATACTCGCAGTTATCAATAAAAACAGATATATTGGCGAGAAAATGTCTCATGTCATGGCGGAGAAGGGAAATTGCATATTCTGAGCGTTTGTTTGCATCAATTTCCTTCTGGGACTGGGCACGCTGTAATTCCAACATACGGGCTTTATGTTCCACCTCACATTTTTCTTCATACTGTTCGAAATAAATAACTAAAAATAACAGATATGTGATACAAAGCGTAAAGCCCAGAAATTCTGCAACAACTTCCTTTCCGGAATAAAGTAAAGAAGTGTAAACACCAGTTGCATAATCAAATAGATAGTATGTAAAAGGCATAAGGGCAAAAATTAGTATAGAACTTCTGCTTTTTTGTATAATCTGTGCTGCAGCAGTTGCCACGTAACGGATTAGAAGAATGAAAATAAGGATTGTTGTAATGATGCGTGCTGTATAATATACCCATTCCTGCTGGCTGATATCTTTGGCTACAAGTCCAATCCACTTGCTAATCTGACAGCATAAATATGCTGTAGAGACTGAAAATGCCGAACGCAGAATGCCATATTTATAATAGTATGAGAGCAAAAGGATGAGTGGCAGGTGGATGATTAACGGATATATCTGCGTAGTGAAAGATGCACCATAAAGAACAAAGCTTAAGGCATAAACCGTTCCTGTGCTAACAAAAAAACATAGCAGAATTAAAAGGTTCCTGCGGTTTAGGTGCACACCAAGAAAAGCGGCAGAAATATATATGCCGAAAAGAAGCGTTAGCGAATTATGTAAAATACTAAGAATATCGTTAACCATAGATACTCTCCCCTTTTATTCTGAAATTAATCCCTAAACATCAATGAAAAATAGGCTTCTTGAAATGCTTTGCTATATCCTCTTGCAATTGGAATTTTATGTCCTGATTTCGTAACGATCTCTGTTGGACTAAAGTGGTCAACATTGGGAAGATAAACAATATAGCTGCGGTGGCATTTGAAAAAACCGTCATCTCCTGTGAGACGGCTCTCGAGCAGGTACAGAGGTTCGACGGACTGTAAAGTTTTTCCGTTTTGAAGATAAAAATTAACCTTCTTATTCTGTGCCTCAGCATACTCAATATCATGAAAAAAGACTTTCTGATAACCAAAAGGGGTTTTCAGAATGATATTTTTAGGCTCTTCATTATAAATATAGTTGCAGTCGTCAAGTACTTCCCTGATTTTATCATAGGAAACAGGTTTTAAAAGATAACCTCTCGCCTTCACATCATAAGATTCCAAGGCATACTCAGGGGACGAGGTTAGAAAAATGATTTTTACCACAGGGTCACTCTGACGGAGTTCTCTTGCTGTATCAATTCCATTCTGGAGCGGCATGATAATATCTAAGAAAATTATGTCCATGCGAACCGAGTTGTTTTTCGCAATTAGTGCATCTCCGTTGTCGAAACGGAAGATTTCCACAGGAATCCTGCTCTGCTCGGACCATCTCTCAATCAGTTCTGATTCTCTTTCTAAAAATTCCAGATTATCATCACATACAGCAATACGTATCATATTACCAAAACCCCTTTTTTACGGAAAAATCTACATTTTATTCTACGACAATTCCATTTTTTTTTCAATAAAGTAGCCCTGCAATTCGCTCCTCAAAAACGACATTTCACGCATAGTCCATTTTTCCCATTCAAAAGAGAGTAAAATATAAACGAAAGATTTTATATGAGTGGAGGTATTATAATGAATTTATGGGAAAAATCAAATTGGAAAGGAATTAAAAAGGGTTTCGCCGTAATGTGCATGCTTTGTCTGATGCTTTCATTTGGAACAGAAAAAGCAAGTGCTGAGGGGGCTGCTAAAGTTACTGCATCCTCTTGTTCGGCAGAAAACGGTGCAGGGGCATCAGTAGCCATTCGTCTGGATGAAAATCCGGGTATATGGGGATTGAAACTTCGTATAAGCTATGATGCTTCAGTTATGACACTAAAATCAGTATCTACCGGAAGTGTGTTTGATAGTGGAGAACTCACATTATCTGAAAAATTAGATAAGAATCCATATGTTGTTTTGGCGACTGCTAATCAGCTGACAGACAAAACAGGAAATGGAAATATTGTTACTTTGAATTTTACAGTAAAAGAGGATGCCGCATTAGGGGCATATCCGGTTTCGGTAGAAGTGTCACAGGCAAGTAATATTGAAGGTAATGATGTAAGTGTAACTCCTGTTTCCGGAACAGTTACTGTTGAAAAGGCAAAAGAGCCGGAAAAACCAGCTCCGGAACCACCGGCTGTAGAGAAACCGGTTCCGGAAGCACCAGCTGTGGATAAACCAGCTTCTGAATCAACAGGCTCTGCTGTAAATAATTCGTCAGCAGCAAGTTCAGAAACCAAGAAGCCACAGACACAAAAGACGCAGACACAGAAAACACAGACACAGAAAACGCAGACTGAGAAGAAGGAGGAGACAAGCGTAGTAGAAACTCTAACTGAGACTGAGGTAGAAACTGAAACTGAGACAGAAACAGAGATGACAAGTGAGGAAAATACTGTATCAGAAGAGACCGAAAAAATTGATAAAACCGAAGAGAAGGCTGAAATTAAAAAAGAAACTGCAAAGAAAAAGACCAATGTAGTACCGGTAATAATAGTTATTTGTTCTGTTGGCATTCTTGCAGGTATACTTGTAGCTTTTTATATAAAAAAGAATAGGAGGTTCTAATATGCGCAAAAGAATATTAAGTGGCATTCTTGCAGCGGCACTTATGATAACTGCATTGCCTGTAACCACCTTTACGAAAACAAATGATATTTTGTATGGTGACGTCAATGGTGATGGAAAAGTTAATCTGGTGGATATCCTCACACTGAAGCGTTACATAGCAGAGGAAAATCCAACCGGATTTCAGATGACCAATGCAGATGTTAATGTAGATAAAAAAGCAGATATTCAGGATTTATTAATGTTAAAGAAATATCTTGCTGAGTGGGAGATTACGTTAGGTCCTGGACTTATCCATGTATGCTTCTATGATGGGGAAAGGCTGATAGATACTTTGCCAGCCCACAAAGGATATCCTTTGGGAGAGGTACCGGCATCAGAGAAAACCTCGAAGGCAAGTGGTGTATTTGCTGGTTGGTATACAAATCCTGAATGTACAATACCGTTTTATGCAGATCAACCGGTTACTGATAATGTAAACGTATATGCAAAGTATGATAATTTAGACAACTCAGAGCTTACAGTTACTTCGTTTGCACAGGTTGACCTGGACAGTGATGCAGTCTTTACAGTTGTAGGTAAGGGTGATACTTCAGCCATTACTCTGGCAGCGAAAGACGGTTCTGATCTGGTAGATTTAAATATTACCGGAAGTGATCCATATACAATAACAGCAAAGGAAGGCTTCAGGGAAGGAGCATCCTATGAGCTGACGTTGCCAGAAGGTCTTTGCTTTGTTGGAAGTAATGGAAAAACATTACCAGATACTATTCGTACAGCTTCCTTTAACATAAAGAAGGAAGTTGTAGATAATATACAGTTTAGCGATGATGTTCACTACGTGAAGAATGATAATCCTTCTTCATTAAAGGCTGGTTCATCTATTGAACTGAGCGGTATAAAAGAAGGTGACCTGATTTGCTTCTATAAGGAAACTAATCCAAAAGATAGAGATTATGAGTCTGGCAATGCATATATGGATGATCCGGAAGTATGGTTTAAGGCCGGAACAGTAAGTGATGGAAATGTAACCTTAAAGGAACTTGAGGATGACGACAATGAAAAGATGTATGATGTTCCGGATAACTTCCCAGTAATAGGTGAAATTCCTTCTTCTAATCAGAAAAACGGTACATTGACACTTGCGGAAGATGATGATGGTTATGCACTTGATACTAATCTGTACAAACAGATGGTAGAGGAAGGTGTAACAGCAGATCTTGCATATGCAAACAAGAAGGTAAATGCAGGGGATTTCATTTCTATTTATACATCCACAGATGATTTGGCAAATAATAGTGAAGTCTACTTTGGAAAGATTACTGCATATAACAGCACAACAGGTGTAATTACTTATGTTAAGTCTTCTGAAGAAGAAATTGAATCCTCTATGGATTTATACATACAGCCTGTTTTAGAAGGGGATGACCTTGTTGACGATGAGGCAAAGAAAGCAATTGAGGAAGTTGTGCTTAAACAGGTAGAGGACAGTGGGTTTGCAGAGGAAGCAGGCTTTATGCTGGCAGAGCTTGCAACACGCACAGATGGATTCCGCAATATGGACGGAGTAGAGGTACTTCTGTCTGATGAGAATGGTAATCCTCTTTCTGAAGATGAAATAGCCCTTCTTAACTTAGGAAAGTCCTTTGAATTGAAGGATGGTGTTAAACTTACAGTTGAAGTTATAACAAAAGGCGACCAGCTTCATTTTAAGGACAAAGGTTCTGTTGCTCTTGCAATTGGACTTGACGCAGAGTATGAAGTTGAAGTAGAGGATGATGGTAAAGTAGTTATCGATTTATCTGCTACCTTTATGCAGGAGCTTTCAATTGGCATGACAGCCAATGGAGAACTCGTAAAAAAGAAGATTCTTGGTATTCCAATTCCAATCGGTGTAAAGGTTGGATCATCTGTTGATTTGTTAAGCTACACAGGTGTAA
>JAXJVZ010000159.1:0-6211 GCA_036308285.1 Agathobacter sp.
GAGCAAGAACGTCGGGGAGTTCATGAACTCAGTTGGGGAGACTATCACTTCTATAAGTGGGGTGAAATGATATTACAGGAAATGGAGAAAAGAATGAGATTCGAGGAATTACGAACACCATGTTATGTAATAGATGAAGCAAAACTTGAACAGAATCTTGAGACACTAAAAGGAGTTATGTATAGAACTGGCGCTAAAATTCTTCTTGCACAGAAGGCCTTTAGCGCCTTCTGTGAATATCCTCTTATTGCAAAATACCTTACGGGAACAACTGCAAGTGGTTTGTTCGAGGCAAAGCTTGCAAACGAAGAAATGGATAGTACAGATACTGGTAATAAAGAAAATCATGTCTTTTGTCCAGCGTTTTTGCCAGAGGAGATAGATGAGCTTGTGACAATTTGTGATCACATAGTATTCAATTCTATCAATCAGTATAAGGCACATGAAGATGCAATTAAATCACATCCAGGTGTTAGTGTGGGCCTTAGAATTAATCCTGAATGTTCTACTCAGGAAGGTCATGCAATTTATGACCCATGTGCTGCAGGTTCAAGACTTGGTATTACAAGAGAAGCTCTGGACAAAGCTATAGAGGAAGGCTTTGATTTTGGTGGAATAGAGGGTCTTCATTTTCATACATTATGCGAGCAAAATTCAGATGATCTTAAAAAGACTTTAGAGGCAGTAGAGTCTTCATTTGGGGATCTTTTGTATGGTATAAAATGGCTCAATATGGGTGGAGGACACCACATAACACGTGATGATTATGATATCAAAACCTTAGAAGAATGTATCCTGCATATGAAAGATAAATATAAGCTTGAGATATATTTAGAGCCGGGTGAGGCTATTGCCCTTAATGCAGGTTATCTTAAGACAACAGTTCTTGATATTGTAGAAAACGGTGGTATAAAGATTCTTATTCTCGATACATCTGCCGCCTGTCATATGCCTGATGTGTTAGAAATGCCATATCGTCCACCATTAAAGTATAGCGGTGAAGCGGGCGAAAAGAAATTCACATACCGGCTTTCGTCCTGTACCTGCCTTGCAGGAGATGTAATAGGAGATTATTCTTTTGACAATGAAATTAACATTGGAGATGTGCTTGTATTTGAAGATATGGCGATTTATTCGATGGTCAAAAATAACACTTTCAATGGAATGCCTCTTCCAGATATTGATGTTATGGATAAGAATGGAAATTGCAGAGTGGTAAAACGATTTGGATATGAAGATTTCAAGAGTAGATTATCCTGATTGTATTAAAGTAAAGTAGTATTTAGAGAGAATAATTAACATTAATATATTATATAAAAGCATTTGTGAGTGTTAATTAAAATTTAGTTTTGGGCTGAAATCAGGAGAATAAATGATATTGCAAAATAATAAAATCGGTAATTATCCTCAGGCAGATGGATTTTACATGCCGGCAGAGTATGAACTTCATAAAGGAACAATAATAATATGGCCTAAACGTCCAGGATCATGGATTTATGGCGCTATAAAAGCCAGAGAGGCATTTGCTAATGTAATATGTGCAATAGCAGAATCAGAGCAGGTATATGTGCTTGCAGAAGCAGATGTAATTGATAATGCAAAAGAAACAGTAGCATTAATATCTGAAAAAGAAGGCTACAGGATAGAATTTCCAATTAATTACATAGAAATGGAATCAGATGATGCATGGGCAAGAGATGTGGGACCTACATTTGTAATTAATGGCATTGGAGATGTGAGAGGAATTGATTGGGAATTTAATGCCTGGGGCGGCAATTATGATGGTCTTTATGCATCCTGGGATAAGGATGATAAAGTTGCTGCTTCATTCTGCAAAAGCCAGGGATATGATGTGTATGATGCGCATCCATTTGTCTTAGAAGGTGGTTCTATACACTGTGATGGAGAAGGTACTGTAATAGTTACAGAAGCCTGTCTGTTAAGTGAGGGACGCAATCCGTCTTTAAGTAAGCAGGAGATAGAGAAGAAGCTGAAAGACTATCTTGGAGCACAGAAAATCATATGGATTCCATACGGAATATACAATGATGAGACAAATGAACATGTAGATAATATTTGTGCATTTTCAAAGGCGGGGCATGTCCTTCTTGCATGGACAGATGATACTTCTGATCCGCAGTATGATATGTCAGTGGCTGATTATGCTGTCCTATCAAATGAGACAGATGCAAAGGGTAGAAAATTCGTTATACATAAGCTTCCAATTACGAAAGAACCTGTATGTATAAGTGAATATGAGCTTGCAGGTTTTGAGTTTGAAGAGGGTGAAGATGAAAGAGAGGCTGGAGAACGTCTTGCAGCAAGCTATGCTAATTTTTATATTACAAATGGAGGTGTGCTTGTACCTCAGTTTGGAGATGAAATGGATAAAAAAGCAGTAGAGATTATTGGGAATTGCTTTCCAGACAGAAAGGTTTATCCGATTTATGCAAGAGATATAATTGTAGGTGGTGGAAATATACACTGCATCACACAGCAAATTCCACTATAAAACACAAGGGAATGAAGGAATGAGTAGATGAAAATACAAGTAGAGCTGACGTTGAAGCGTTTTCTTAAATTAATTAAATTGTATGAAGTAGTAGAAGAGGAAAAGAATGAGAAAAGTTATGGTAGCTGCATTACAAATGCAGTGCACTAATAGTGTAGAAGAAAATATCAGAAAAGCAGAAGTATTAACACGGCAGGCCGCAGCACAGGGGGCCCAGATTATACTGCCCTCAGAGCTTTTTGAAAGACCATATTTTTGTCAGGAGCGAAGATATGAATATTATGATTATGCAAAAAAGACAGAGGATAATGATGCTGTAAAACACATGCAGGCTCTTGCAAAGGAGCTTTCTGTTGTAATACCTGTAAGCTTTTATGAATTAGGCAACAATAGACAGCTTTTCAATACTGTTGCGGTTATAGACGCGGATGGTACTATTCTTGGAACTTATAGAAAAACACATATTCCGGATGATCATTATTATCAGGAAAAATTCTATTTTACTCCAGGTGATACAGGATTTAAGACTTTTAAAACAGCGTATGGACAGATTGGTGTAGGAATATGCTGGGATCAGTGGTTTCCTGAAACTGCAAGAGCAATGGCTTTAGATGGTGCAGAAATTTTATTTTATCCAACGGCAATAGGTAGTGAACCAATTTTAGAATGCGATAGTATGCCACATTGGAGAAGGTGTATGAAAGGACATGCTGCATGTAACCTTATGCCGGTTGTTGCCGCCAACAGAATAGGAACAGAAATCGTAGAACCGTGCAAAGAGAATGGAATGCAGCAGTCTGCACTTACATTCTATGGTTCATCATTCATAACTGATGCAACAGGAGAAGTCGTGGAGCAGATGGACAGGGAAAGTGAAGGTGTAATAGTTCACAGCTTTGATCTTGACGAACTTGAAACAGAAAGAAAAAGCTGGGGATTATTCCGAGACCGACGTCCCGAAATATATAAAAATGTTTTCTGATTTTTGATTGTATGTCATAGAAATAGTTTGAACAAAATAGATTGTGTGTATTTGATATGCGGAAAGAACGCCAGAGCGTTCTTGAATTTTGCAGGAAGGCTAAAATTATGAATAGAGAAATGAAGGTCAGAGAAAAATATTCCAGAATAACGCAAAAGCTAAAGCACCTGTCAAAAACAATAACAACAATGGAGAGTGCGACCTCTGGAATGATTGCATCGCTTATAACAAACGGAGAAGGTGCTTCTACAATCTTTAAAGGCGCTTTTGTAACATACTGTAATGATGCAAAAATCAGAAATGGGGTACCAGAAGAAATTATTTCTAAATATGGGGTATATTCAAAAGAAACAGCCGCTGCCATGGCAAAAGCCTGTCGAAGATTTTACGATGCTGACATTGGAATAGGAGTTACAGGTACATTTGCGAATGTTGACCCAATGAATCCGGATAGCGAGCCTGGTCTTGTTTATTTTTCAATAGAAACAGAAAGAGATGTATATTCGTTTTGCTATAAGTTGGAAAAATTTGGTCCGCGGTTTGAAAGTAAGTTTGAAGTGGCGGATGTTTTAGCCGATAAGTTAATTAAAATTATATAAAATTAAGATGAAGCCAGTAAAGAGAAATTGCATTAAAATGCGTCTTGCTTTACTGGCTAATTTAATTAGATTATTTTATGCACTTATTTTATGCACTTATTTTATACACTTATTTTATGCACTTATTTTATACACTTATTTTATGCACTTATTTTATACACTTATTTTATGCACTTATTTTATGCACTTATTTTATACAATTTATTCTGACGTATATGATTTGCAGTGTTTATATCTGATTTTAGCATCAATAATATAATTGATTTTAATGCGCAATATCCATAATATTATCAAGAATCTCATTCATTTCGTTCATCTTCACAAGACAATCTTCAGAAGTTGATAAGCTTGATTCGCTGTTTGCACTAAGCTCTTCACTTGTGGCAGAGAGAGAAGAAATACTGTCAACCACAGCTGAATTAGCATCCACGCAATTCTCAATTTCCACAGAAATATCGTTAATTTGTGCTGAAAGTTCATTGGTAGAAGAGTAAATGGTTTTGAACTTTTCGCCAGTATCTGTAATTAGCTTATTTTGTCTGTTTACAGTTTCAATGGTTATATTTATATTCTCTGAAGTTTTATCGATTGTATTTAGAAGAATATTTATTGTATTACCAATTTCTTCGGCACTGTTTTTGGTCTGCTCTGAAAGTGTGCGGATTTCATCAGCTACAACAGCAAAACCTTTTCCGGCTTCTCCTGCACGGGCTGCTTCGATGCTGGCGTTAAGAGCCAGAAGATTGGTTTGCCCTGAAATGCTGAGAATAGTTGAAAGTATATCTTTAACAGCGGCTGCATTATTACTTAATTCATCTGTAAGAGCAACCGTTTCGTTATTGATTTTTTCAACATCCTTTGCCTGATTTTCCAAATTAACAATAAATTGATTTCCTTCATTTACTTCTTTGATCGTCGCAGAAGAAGAGTTTAGCATTTCATCTGTTTTGGTTGAAATAGTATCAAGAGACTCTGCTATATTTTGTGTCATTGCAGTCTGGGACTGTATGCTTTCAGCAGTAGTCCGGGCACCATCGGAAATCTGCTCGAATGCTTCAATTGAAGAATTTAGCATTTGAGCAAGAATATCCGCAGTTGAATTTGCAATATCCAAGTTGCTTATAATCTGGTTATTAGTATTTTGTATTTTTTCTGTTAGTTCTTTTTGTGCCAATGCTTTTTCGGCATCTGCGGCCTCTAGTTCTATTTTTTGTTTATCCTGCAGATTAACAACAATATATATAATTACTGCTGAAAAAAAAGAAAAAAGTATATTGGAAAATGCTTCATTTGGAGTCGTTCCCATGAGGCGGAAACTGAAAACTATATTACATGCAAAACATAAAATTGATACAATGCTGGTAAATTTAAGGTTCATAAACAAGACAACGAAATATATAATTGAAAACATTAGTGCATACATATATGCATTTGCAGAAGTAAAAACTATTATTACATAAGGAATAAAAATGCAAATAAAACCATAATACATGAACTTTGTAGAATTTTTTTGTTGTCCATAAAATAAAAGAAAAGCAAAAAGGCATAATAAAGTAAGAAATAATCTGACAGTACACATAAAAGTATTTGCATTCGAAGCATATCCTAGTGCACCCAAAAACGCTGTAAATAGAATAATTGCAGTACCGATAATTGCAGCTTTTTTGTTTTTAGTAAATAATTGTTTTTCATGTAAAGTCATTATATATTTCCTCCTACAAAATTATCAAAAATATGTAAATATAATTATAGCGAGACTAGTTCTAAAGTTCTATCCGCAAAACTAACAAAATAGTATTTTTAAATTTTGTCAAAAAAATAAGAAAAAGGTGTTGACAACTGAAAAGTCGTTGTGTATTATAGTCTACGGTTCGTTGGTCAAGCGGTTAAGACGCCGCCCTCTCACGGCGGAAACACGGGTTCGATTCCCGTACGGACTGCTATCATTAATAGATATTTTTTTTGAAAAAATGTGTGAAAATAATTAAAAAATTTCAAAAAAAGTATTGACAAAAAATGATAAACAATGTAATATAACAAACGGTTCGTTGGTCAAGCGGTTAAGACGCCGCCCTCTCACGGCGGAAACACGGGTTCGATTCCCGTACGGACTGCTCA
>JAXJVZ010000160.1:0-2733 GCA_036308285.1 Agathobacter sp.
GTACGCTACACAGAACGGATATGACAATATTGCACATTATACGGATGATGGATGGTCTGGAACTAATTTTGACAGACCAGACTGGAAGAGAATGCTTGCAGATATTGAAGCAGGCAAGGTTGGTACAGTTATTGTCAAGGATATGAGCCGTATCGGTAGAGATTATCTGCAAGTAGGATTTTACACAGAGGTAATGTTCAGAGAAAAGGGGGTACGCTTTATTGCAATTTCCAATGGTGTAGACAGTGACCGCAGGGAGAGTGCTGAATTTGCCCCATTTTTGAATATTATGAATGAATGGTATGTGCGAGATACCAGTAGAAAAATTACAACAGTGCTAAAGGCAAGAGGAATGAGTGGAAAGGCACATACAAATAATCGTTGCTGTTATGGCTATAAAAAAGACGAGAATAACCCCGAACAGTGGGTAATTGATGAAGAAGCAGCAGAGGTAGTACGCAGGATATTTGCTATGTGTATGGGCGGAAAAGGACCATACCAAATTGCAAGAGAACTGTCAGAAGAGGAAATTGAAAGACCCGAGTATTATTTGGGAACAAGGGGAAGAGGTGTAAATACAAAATCCTTTGACGAAGAACATCCCTATGCGTGGAGAGGTGGCACTATAAGGGAAATTCTAAAAAGACCTGAATACACTGGTTGTACAGTCAATTTTAGAACCAAGAAGGAGTCCTACAAAGACAAAAGACCAGTCAAAGTTGATAAATCTGAATGGGTAATATTTGAGAATACTCAAGAGCCAATTATTGATATGCATACATGGGAAATGGTGCAGAAGCTACTTGAAACACCGAGACGCAAGGCTGTATTTGAGGAAAGCAATCCTCTTACTGGCAAGGTGTTTTGTGCTGATTGTGGTTCTAAAATGTACCATCATAGAAATGCACAGGGCATATGGAAAAAGGATTATTACAAAGCAGGGAATATGGTTTACCATGCACCCGAGGACAGATATGATTGTTCGGGGAACAGATTAGGATTGCAGATGTATGAAAAACGATGTTCCAGTCATTCAGTTACTACAAAGGCACTTGAAACGCTTGTTTTGGAAACCATAAAAAGAACTTGCGATTATGCAGTTGAGAATGAAAAAGAGTTTCGGGAACAAATTTGTAGTTTATCTACGGAACAGCAGGGAGAAACCACAGTCAGACTGAAAAAGCGTATTGCGAAGGCACAGAAAAGAGCAAATGAGGTTAATCGGTTAATCAAGAAACTGTATGAGGACAATATCAGTGGAAAATTGAATGATAAGCGTTTTAATGCCATGTTGAGCGATTATGAAGCAGAACTGGATGCACTGGAAGAGGATATGGAGCGAGATACCGAAGAATTGCAGGAAATGGATGCAAAGAAGGTGGATGCAGATTATTTTATGGAGCTTGTGCAGAAATATACATCTTTTGAGGAATTGACACCAGCCATGCTGAATGAATTTGTTGATAAAGTCATGGTTCATAAGGCAGTAGGTAAGGGAGCGAACAGAGTGCAAGATATAGATATATATTTGAATTATATTGGCAGATTTGTTGTTCCCGAGGTTGAAGTGGAAATGACGGAAGAGGAAAAGCTGGCAGAAGCAAAAAGACTGGAAAAGTTGGAGAAAAAGCGTGCAAGTAATCGTAAATATATGGCACGAAAGCGAGAAGAAGCTAGGAAAGGATGGGCAGAGATTGAAGCACAAAAGGCTAAAGTGGTAGGACAATAATTATCGTGATTTTTTGTTTGTGAAGATAGTGGGTAAGGAAATTATCATTAAGAGAATATGGGATTGATTTGGTACGATAATTATCGTATGAAATTAGCAAGAAAAGGCATCCAAAGCGGACAGTTGGAACTGTATGTGCGGATGTCTTTTCTGTGGGTATTGTTAGTACTACCTTTCCTTCCCCTTCCTTCTCTTCCTCTTCCTAGAGAAAAAAGAGAAAAAGAAAAACAGAAAAGAAAGAACCAAAGAAAAGAATAAAATAAAAAGATAAAAAAGAGATATACCATCTCTATCTTATCCTATCCCATCCTATCCGCTTGCCTTCGGCAAGCTTTATTATTTGCCCGTCAAAAGTACGATTCAAGAGTCGTAAAAATTACGAGCCAAGGAGAAAGGAGTGAGTTAATGGGCAGTTTATCCAAGTATGAGCAGGAAACTGTAATCAATTTCAATGCAGGGGAACAGACAGCTATTGTTTACACCCGTGATAAGGCTGTTATGAGACGATTTGATGCGTTAGTTATCGAGTTCCCAGATGTGTATAGGCTTGTCAGTGAAACTGATATTGATAAGACATATTCAATGCCTAAATCATACGTTAGTTATCGTAAGCCGAGAAGGTTAGAAGATAAATACAGAGAGCTAAAAAGAGCACAAATGAAGCAGTATAATATGCAAAGGTAAAATGTTGAAAAAATGTGTTTTCAGTGGTATAATTGGCTTGCTTGATGAGAGCGCAAATTAGAATTTGCGGAGATGATAAGATGGTCAATATAACAGATGTAAAACAGATTCTTCAATTTGCAATAGATGCGGAGATTAAAGTCTTTCTTGATGGCGGCTGGGGTGTAGATGCTCTTCTTGGATATCAGTCAAGAGCCCATAACGATATTGATATTTTTGTAGAAAAGAAAGATTATCAGAACTTTATAGAGATGATGAAAGCTAATGACTTTTATGAGATTAAGATGGAATATACAACATTGAACCATACTGTATGGGAA
>JAXJVZ010000161.1:0-12114 GCA_036308285.1 Agathobacter sp.
GAGACAGAGACAACAGAAGAGACAGAGTCTGTTGAGACAAGCACAGAAGAGTAATTAGAGCATGAAAGATAACATAGTTTTAATAGGAATGCCAGGTGTTGGAAAGAGCACAATCGGCGTTATACTTGCTAAAGTCTTAGGTTACCAGTTCATGGATGCAGATCTTCTTATTCAGGAGCAGGAGGGTAAGCTCCTTAAGGAGATTATAGATGAGGTTGGAACAGAAGGATTTATTGAAGTTGAAAACAGAGTGAACGCAGGTATCAATACAAGTCATACAATTATTGCTACAGGGGGCAGTGTTGTATATGGAAAAGAAGCAATGGCACATCTTAAAAGTATTGGTACAGTAGTATATCTTAGTGTTCCTTTTTCGACTTTGGAAAAACGACTTGCAGACATTAGGGGTAGAGGTGTAGTATTAAAAGAAGGACAAGATCTTTTAGGTCTGTTCAGGGAGAGAACCCCTTTATATGAATACTATGCAGATATTGAGATTTCTGAAGAGAATCTTGGTGTTGAGGAAACAGTTGATAAATTAATTGAAAATCTTCATTTTTTGAATAACAATGTGAAAAATGGCGAATAGTATATTAGGAGGAGTAATTACTCCTGATTATTGAGGTGAGATATGGAACAGTACGTGATCAAGGGTGGCAATTCTTTACATGGAGAAGTAGAAATTGGTGGGGCCAAAAATGCTGCACTTGCAATACTTGCAGCAGCAATAATGACTGACGAGACTGTAACGATAGATAATTTACCAAATGTACGTGATATCAATGTACTTTTACAGGCAATCGAGGAGATAGGTGCCAGGGTTGACCGTGTTGATGCTCATACAGTAAAGATTAATGGATCCTTTATCAAGGATGTTAATGTTGATAATGAGTTTATTCGTAAAATCAGAGCATCGTATTATTTGATTGGTGCATTGCTTGGTAAGTATAAGCATGCAGAGGTTGCACTTCCAGGAGGATGCGACATCGGGGCAAGACCAATTGACCTTCACATTAAGGGCTTCAAATCAATGGGAGCTGAGGTGGATATTGCATATGGTCATGTAATTGCGAAAGCTGAAAGACTTATCGGAACACATATTTATCTGGATAAGGTATCAGTTGGAGCTACAATTAATATTATGATGGCTGCTGCTATGGCAGAAGGTAAGACTGTCATCGAGAATGCGGCTAAGGAACCACATGTTGTTGATGTGGCTAACTTCCTTAACAGTATGGGTGCCAACATCAGGGGTGCAGGTACTGATGTGATAAGAATTGTAGGAGTTGAGAAGCTCCATAAGACAGAATATTCGGTTATTCCTGATCAGATTGAAGCAGGAACATTTATGTTCGCAGTTGCTGCTGCTGGTGGAGATGTTCTTGTTAAGAATGTTATTCCAAAGCATCTTGAAGCAACAACAGCAAAGCTTTTAGAGGTTGGATGTAAGGTTGAGGAGTATGACGATGCAGTCAGGGTTATTTCTGATGGAAAGCTTCAGCATACGCAGGTCACAACTCTTCCATACCCTGGATTCCCGACAGATATGCAGCCACAGATGGCAGTTCTTCTTGCAATTGCAGAGGGAACCAGTACTGTGACAGAGAGTATTTTTGAGAATAGATTTAAGTATGTAGATGAGCTTACAAGAATGGGAGCTGACATTAAGGTAGAGGGTAACATTGCTATCATCAGTGGTGTTAAGAAATATACTGGTGCAAGAGTAAATGCTCCAGACCTTAGAGCTGGTGCAGCACTTGTAATTGCTGGTCTTGCGGCAGACGGAATTACTGTTGTAGACGATATTTATTATATCCAGAGAGGATATGAGGAGCTTGCATCAAAGCTTCGCGGAATTGGTGCACAGATTGAGAAAGTAAATGATGAGAAGGAACTTCAGAAGTTCATACTTAAAGTTTCATAAGTAATAATTGTACCCACTGCTTTTGCGGTGGGTTTTAAATTGTTCAAATGGAAATTGTATTCATGTGACTATTATGTGACCATGGAATGTTATTATTAATTTGCTTCGAGAGGAGTTTAGTTTAGTATGAATTTAAAATAGAGCCTGAATGAAGGAACATTTATGTGACTTCATTCAGGCTTTATTTGATTTCAGCCTCATTGATGTAATTGGGGGGAACTGTTTCAAGGGCCGACTCAACTTGACAAGCCACAAATATTAGAATAATATTATTTTGTATATTTGTGTCCAAAACAGGGCGCAATAAATAATAGAAATGAGGAGAAAAGACATGGCTAAGGAAAAAAAATTAGTAGAAGCCATCACATCCATGGAAGAAGATTTCGCACAATGGTATACCGATGTGGTGATTAAAGCAGAACTTATTGATTATTCATCAGTAAAAGGATGCATGATAATAAAGCCCGCAGGATATGCTATCTGGGAGAATATCCAGAGCGAATTAGATAGAAGATTCAAAGAGACAGGCGTAGAGAATGTGTATATGCCAATGTTTATTCCAGAGAGTTTACTTCAGGTTGAGAAGGACCACGTAGAAGGATTTGCTCCGGAAGTAGCATGGGTAACACACGGAGGACTTAATCAGCTTCAGGAAAGACTTTGTGTAAGACCAACATCAGAGACATTATTCTGTGATTTTTATAAGAATATTATTCACTCATACAGAGACCTTCCAAAGAACTACAATCAGTGGTGTTCAGTAGTAAGATGGGAGAAGGAGACAAGACCATTCCTTCGTTCAAGAGAGTTCTTATGGCAGGAAGGACATACAGCACACGCGACAGCAGAGGAAGCAGAGGCAAGAACAGTACAGATGTTAAACCTTTATGCTGACTTCTGTGAGGAAGTGCTTGCAATGCCTGTAGTTCGCGGAAGAAAGACAGAGAAGGAGAAGTTTGCAGGAGCAGAGGCAACATACACAATTGAAGCTCTTATGCATGATGGTAAGGCTTTACAGTCAGGAACAAGCCACAACTTTGGACAGAACTTCTCAAAACCATTTGGAATTCAGTATACAGATAAGGATAATAAACTCCAGTATGTATATCAGACATCATGGGGAATGACAACAAGACTTATTGGAGCTCTTATCATGGTTCACGGTGATGATTCAGGACTTGTTCTTCCACCAAGAGTAGCACCAGTTCAGGCAATAGTTATTCCAATCATGCAGAAGAAGGAAGGCGTACTTGAGAAGGCAGAAGAAGTAAGAGAGAGACTTGGAAAAGTATGCAGAGCCAAGCTTGATGATTCAGATAAGAGTCCGGGATGGAAATTCTCAGAAGCAGAGATGCGCGGAATTCCGGTAAGAATTGAACTTGGACCAAAGGATATTGAGGCAAACAAGTGTGTAATTGTAAGAAGAGATACAAGAGAGAAAATTGAAGTATCATTAGATGAGGTTGAGGTAAAGGTAACAGAAATCCTTGATACAATGCAGAAGGAAATGTTCGAGAGAGCAAAGACACATCGTGATGAGCATATCTGGGACGCTCATAATTACGATGAGTTTAAGCAGATTGCAGAGACAAAGCCAGGATTCATCCGTGCAATGTGGTGCGAGGATCAGGCATGTGAGGATAAGATTAAGGAAGACCTTGCAGTAACTTCACGTTGTATGCCATTTGATGATCAGGAGCAGATTTCCGATGTGTGTGCATGTTGTGGCAAGCCTGCACATAAGCTCGTTTACTGGGGAAAAGCATACTGATTTTTAAGAAATATGTATTAGTTGGGGAGAAATAACATATGATTTCTAAGTTTTTCGATGGTTTAATTGAACAGATATATAATAGTGTAAAGACTGCAAATCATAATATTGCCATGGTTTGTTACAGTAATGACATGACAATATTGCAGCTGGATTCTGTCAAAAAATATTCGGAAGATAAGGATGTAATTTTGTCATGTGTAGAGTTTTCCTACAATAAACTTGCTGGTGCATATGAGCCATTTATCAATATTATATGTGATATGCACAGAGAATATATCGGCGGAGACTTTGGAGAATTTCTGGATTCCTGTGATGTATATAAGCTTCAGAGGGAGATGCTTATCTCGTATTACGAGAAGGGTATCTGTATAAGAAAAGAGCCTGTGCTTCTTGATGAGGTTAATTACGAGAGAAGCCGGCTTGATAAGGTTATGCGTAATATGATGGAAAAGATTGCGCAGGTAAAGCCGTTTGTTATAGTAATTAACCGATTTCAGAAGGCGAGCCGAAGTAGTGTGGAATTTGCCAGATATCTTGTTGATAATCCAATTGGTAACTTTGGCATGATTTTAGGAGTCAATGAAAGCCAGCTTACGCATGGAAGCGGGGTAAGATACTGGGAGAATATCAGAGAGACACTTGATAATTATAATATGGTATACCATATAGGCAATACCGGAATCCGCAAGGCTTCGAATCATGAGGAAAAAGAAGATGATTTAGAAGAAGTGTACATTAATGCAGTTAATATTTATGAGTTGCTCGACTATGATACTGCAGATAGATACTATAGGAGAAAGAGTTACCTGTGGTATGAGGATTTAAGTGATGAAGATACATTTCTACTCATAAAAATTGCATATAAGTACGTCAGCGCACTTATACTAAGCGGCAATATGGCAAGAGCAATTGAGCTTATTGGTAAATTGTCGCGCAGATGCATTAAAGGTCATGAACATGAAATACAGTTCTGGGCCGCCAAGGAAAGAGCAAGATGCTATTCATATCAGGGTAAGCTTGAAAGAGCGTTAGAACAGGTGGAAATAGCACGAAAAGAAGCTGCAATAACAGGCGATGAGAAAATGATTTTTGAAGCGGATCTCTTAGAGATAGAAAGCAAGATGTCAGGATGGCATAATCTGTTGTTTGTCGCAGAAGACATACAGATTGACCCTGAGCTTATTGCCCGTCTGATGAAATACGAATATAAGAATTATCTTGCACATATATATGTGTATTCGTATGATAATGACCCTGGAACAATAGCCATGGCCAGCCGCTCAGAGGCTTTTCTTAAATATTTTAGTCAGGGAATTGCAATAGCAAAAGAGATTGATAACGAAGTGCTTTTGTATAATGCATATCAGAAAAACCTTATGATTGCCGCAACAAATGGAATGAGTGATATCGCACTTTTGTTCGATGTGAGAATGTATCAGTCAGTAAAAGATAAGAAGTCCTTAGAGGGGGCCCGGGTATTAAGCTCTATTGGATATAATCTGAGTGCAAGTGGATATACTCAGGAGGCATTTTGCTATTTTGACAGAGCAATTGAATTGTTATATGAGCTTCAGGAAGGACCGGATATTGCAGAGGTATTGTACAATAAAGGAATTAATTACCTGGCGATAAGAGATTATGAGAGCGCAGAGAATTGCTTCCATTTTGTACTTAAGATAATTAACAGACTTCATCTTAACAGTATAAGAGTATGTAATCTTTCAAAGCTGTATGCCTTAATGGCGCTTGTAAGTATCCTGCAGAATAAGAAGATTAACTGTGAAAGATATCTGATAAGCTGCAGGCAGTTTCTTGAATATGTAATGGAGAAGGAAGGATCTAAGGAAAAAATCGTTGCTCTTCATGACTATCTTTTAGCTGACGATGACATGTTTTTGTATAATTTTGCCTACTCCTACAAGGAGTTTTTAGAAGGAAACTATGAGAAAGCCTTAGAGCTCAATCAGATTGCCAATATTCATTTCATGAAGGCAGAAGGTAATCAGTATTATACTGTTGAACTGTTTCATGAACAAAGACTTGAACTTTACAAAAAGCTCGGAAGAATGGATCTGTACAAGACAGAGGAAAGTATTACAAAAAAATACAAGGAGACTGTTGAGATAGTTAAGAATATGGCTTCAATTGAAGCTCTTGATGAAATTGGTATCGATGACATTAGTGCTCCATGCTATGTCAATGACAAAATGATAGCCAGCTTTGTTAGAAGAGTAGGAGCTGAGTTAGATTATAAGACACACAAGCAGTATATAGCCTTTATTTCACAATGGCAGAAGATTTTAGATAATAAGGATAATAATATAGATTCTATTGTTGATGAGGCTATGAAGAGCTTCCTCAATTACTTTAATAATGATAAGGCTATATATATAAGGTGTTCGGATTCTCAGAATGCAATATATTTTGATAACTCAGAGCGTACGTTTACTGAGGAAGAATTAAACACAATCGTAAATGGAATTAAGGAATACCCTGAAGGCTTTGTCGTATCGAAAATAGGAGATTCATTCTACGAGCATTCAGATGTTATTTCGATATTTGGCTCAACTGATGTATTCTCTTTTGCAGGGATACCAATTTTTAACAATAATAAGCTTGAGGCTGTGTTTATTACTTATGTGCTTATGGTTGATAACTGGCACAACTCCTTCAGCCGAATTATGTTTTCAGAGGATGAATTAAGCTTATACACTCTCCTCTTTAGAAATCTGGAAGATGGTATCAGCCGAATTGAGGCAACACAGAGAGTAAAAGAGATGAATACCCTTCTGGAGAAGAATTCAGTTACGGATATTTTGACAGGCCTGTACAACAGATTCGGCTTGTATCGTGAAGTTAAGAAGATAATGAATAAAGAGGTCAAAGCCGGTCTTTCTGTAATGTTTATAGATTTGGATAATTTCAAGCCATATAATGATACATACGGTCATGATATAGGAGATGTTGTGCTTCGCAAGATGGCAGATATTTTCAGTAAAGCAGGTGAGGGTGGAATCGTGTGCAGATACGGTGGAGATGAATTTCTTATTCTGCTTGAGACTGTGGATAAAGAGGAACTTGTGCAAAGGGCAGAGATGATTTATTCTATGATAAAAAAGGCAGATGGATTCAGAGATGAAATTCAGACGTTGCTTGGACAGAAGCTTGACAAGAATGCATGTGACATAGGCTGCTCAATTGGAATTGCAACTGCTAAAGAGCTTGTAGAAGGAGATATTGACAATCTCATCAAGCTTGCAGATGATACTCTTTATTCAGTTAAACTTAAAAATAAAGGAACATACGCATTTTATGAAAATAAATTTACCGAAAAATGTGAAAAGAATAATCGGTGTCTTATATGACAATGGCTTCGAAGCATATGCGGTAGGTGGCTGTGTAAGAGATACTCTTCTTGGGAGGAATCCGCAGGACTGGGACATAACCACCTCTGCAAAGCCAGAGCAGGTAAAGGCTCTTTTTAAGCATACGATAGATACGGGAATTGAACATGGTACAGTTACCATAATGCTTGACCATGTAGGATATGAGGTTACAACTTATCGTATTGATGGTGAGTATGAGGATGCCAGACATCCAAAGGAGGTAACTTTTACTTCGAATCTTGTTGAAGACTTAAAGCGCAGGGATTTTACTATTAATGCCATGGCATATAATGACAGGACAGGTCTTGTAGATGCATTTGAGGGTATTGATGATCTTAAAAATAAGGTTATCAGATGTGTGGGAACGGCAGCAGACAGATTTAGTGAGGATGCTCTTAGAATGCTTAGAGCTGTTAGATTTGCAGCGCAGCTTGGCTTTGAAATAGAGGAAGAAACCTGTAATGCAATTTTACTTCTCAGTGATACAATTGAGAAAGTAAGTGCAGAGAGAATACAGGTGGAGCTTGTTAAGCTTCTTGTTTCGGACCATCCGGATGAGATTAGAAAGGCTTACGAGCTTGGACTTACAAAAGTGTTTCTTCCTGAATTTGATGTTATGATGCAAAAAACACAGGCATCAAAGCATCATATGTATACTGTTGGTGAACATACAATAAAGACGCTTCTTAATATCAAACCTGATAAGACGCTTAGACTTACAATGCTTCTTCACGATGTCGCAAAACCGATGTGTAGTACGATTGATGAAGCTGGAAAAGAGCATTTTAAGGGACATGAGGCACGTGGTGCTGAAGTTGCAAGAGATATTCTCAAGCGTCTGAAATTCGATAACAGGACAACGGAAAGCTGTGAGGCACTTATAAGACATCACGATGACAGACCGCCGATTACTGAGCGTAATATAAGAAGAGCCATGAATCGGATTGGGCTGGAACAGTTTCCGCAGATATTTGATGTTAAAAGGGCGGATGTACTTGGGCAGAGTATGTACCAAAGGGAAGAGAAGCTTAAGTATGTTGATGACTTTGAGGCTATGTATGAATTGATTCTTGAGAAGAATCAGTGTGTAACAAGAAAAGATTTGAAAATATCAGGTAGGGATTTGCTTGCACTTGGAATGAAACCGGGCAGGGAAATCGGAGATGTACTTGATAAAATATTTGAAATGGTTCTTGATGAACCGGAGCTTAATACAGAGGACAAATTAAAAGAACTTGCTCATAAAATGGTTACCCCACTCATATGATGAACTGATATGTTAGTCATGTGAGGGGGTATTTTTTTGTATAATCAGCCAGAGGTGGCATTAACAAAATATGATCTTGAAGTCAAATCTATAGTAAAAGGCAGGAATGCTTATATATGTGATACAGATAAAGGTCCAAGACTTCTTTTGCCATATTCAGGTTCAAAAGAGAGGGTGGAATTGCTTTATGATATTTTAAGAGAAATAAAGAATAAGGGCATGGAGGTTGAACAGATATATAAGACCATAGATGGAGAGTTACAGTCAGAGGATGAAAGCGGCACGCATTATGTACTGAAGGATTTTTGTCATGGAAATGAATTCAGGGTGGAAAATATTAGTGATATGATGTCTGCAATGGAGCTTATGGCGAGATTTCATAATATATCAGAGAAGCTGGAAAAGAAAATAGAGGTCAGAGAGTCTGTTTTCGCGGAATATGAGAGACATTACAGAGAACTCATAAAAATAAGAAATTACATCCAGACTAAGAATAAAAAGAATGAGTTTGAGAGAATATTTCTAAAGGTTCAGAAAGAATATATAAGTATGGCGAAAGAATCTGTAGATGCTATCTGTGCATGCGATGATGATATTGGATGGCTATGGTGTCATGGGCAGTTTAACCATCATAATGTGATACTGACAGAATACGGCATGAGGCTTGTTAATTTTGAGAATATGTGTTATTGTACACCACTTTTGGATATTACTAATTTTGTCAGAAAAATGATGGAGAAAAATGATTGGAGTATTGAAGTATGGCAGTGTCTTATGACCTCGTATGAAATATACAGACCACTTAAAGTAAATGAGAGGGAGTTATTGTATTATTTTATGAAATTCCCTGAAAAGTTCTGGAAAATATCTAATCATTATTATAATTCGAATAAAGCATGGGTATCAGGTCGTGACATAGAAAAGTTAGAGAAAGTTATAGAACAGGAGGCAAAGAGGCTTACCTTTTTAGAAAAAGCATTTTAATTTGGCCCATAATAAGTTATACTGACGCTATGAGGAAAAAATTATTTTTTAGATTAATTGAATATTTTATGTTAATTCCGGCAATTCTTATGCTTTTGGGTGTATGCGGATGTACGGGGGAGGACTCTGTGTCTTCGAATCGCACATTTAATCACTCTATGGACGAAAGTAATGAGCTGGCAGATAATTCTGAAAATGATAAGGCAAATATGAAAGAGGATTACCTTATAGTATCTATTAATAGCGCAGATGAGACAATGAGGGTATACAGGTATGCTAATGGTCTGGAATATCAGTATTATTATGGATTAACTACCCGTTTTCTTAATAAATATGGAGATTACACATCAATAGCAAATTTTAAAGAAGGTGATGTGATAAATATTTCTGAAACAGACTTAAGCGGAAGGGTAACTGAAGTCAGAAAGTCATCAGATGTATGGGTTTATGATGATGTTGTAAGATTCTCCATAAATGATGATGAGGGAGTTTTGGATATAGCTGGCACGAATTATAAAATTGATGATGAGACATATGTATTTTCCGGTGGAAGACAGGCATCGCTTACAGAGGTTACTGAACAGGATAAACTGTCTGTTGTTGGAATTGATAAGAAAATTTTGTCTATTTCGGTAACAACGGGGCATGGAATATTACAGCTTGCAAACACTGAGCTGTTTGAGGGAAGTTATCTTCAGCTTAACAGGAATATTTTTGTAATGATTACAGAGAATATGGTTATGAACCTTCCGGAAGGGGCATATACACTTGTTGTTGCAAATAATGGCTGGGGCGGAAGTAAGGAAATTGAGATAAAAAGAGATGAGACAATGCTTGTCAACTTAGATGAGATTAAAGGTGAAGGTCCTTCATACGGTGAAATTCTATTCAAGGTTGATGTGGAGGAGGCGCAGATATATATTGACAATGAGCTTGTGGATATAACAGCACCAGTTAGTCTTACGTATGGAGCACATTCGTTTGAGATTGTGGCTGAGGGATATGAGAAGTGGAAGAAGACTCTTTATGTTAATTCCCCTGAGGCTACGATTGAGCTGACGCTTGAAGAAGCTGATAAGAATAGTAGTGATAGTTCTTCGAATAATGCAGATTCTTCAAATAATAATAGTTCTGATAATAATAGTTCTGATAATAATAGCTCTGAAAATAATGGTTCTGATAATGATAGTACAAATAAGAGCGATTCTGGAAACAGTCAGAATTCCGGAAATAGTGAGAATTCCGGAAATGGTCAGAATAATAAAAATGATAAAAGTGATAAAAGTGAAATTGAAGATATGCTTGATTCAATTAAGTCGGATAACTTAAAAGATTATCTTTCAACACTTTCAACCCTGCTTGATAGCCTCTAAAACCTTATATAATGGGCGTTTTTTCTTGACAAAAGGAAAAAAAACAAGTATAAATATGATGATAGGTATTTATTTGCAAATTCAGAGGAGGAATTTATATCATGAATAAGACAGAATTAGTAGCAGCTATGGCTGAGAAGACTGGTTTATCAAAAAAAGACGCTGAGGCTTCATTAAAGGCATTTACAGATGTAGTTGCTGAAGAGTTAAAGAAGGGGGAGAAAATTCAGTTAGTAGGATTTGGAACATTTGAGGTTTCTGAGAGAGCTGCTCGTACAGGTCGTAATCCACAGACTGGTGCTGAGATGACAATCGCAGCTTCTAAGTCTCCTAAGTTTAAGGCTGGTAAGGCTTTAAAGGATTCCCTTAACTAATATATAGCTAACAGAGGAATTTGCGGGTGGAACGTTAATATAGCGTTCCACCTTTTAAATTGCAGGAATACGAATATCAGGATTTCAGTATGGCAGACACGTATTCCATACAATAACGCTTTATGCGTTCCTGATTGAAATAAAATATTAAGGGAGTATTTGTAATGAGATTAGATAAATTTTTGAAGGTATCAAGACTTATTAAAAGACGTACAGTAGCAAATGAAGCCTGTGATGCAGGAAGAGTAATGGTTAATGGAAAGCAGGCAAAGGCTTCAGTTAATGTTAAGGTTGGTGATATTATTGAGATTGCTTTTGGACAGAAGACGGTAAAGGTAAGAGTTCTTGATATTGTAGATACAACCAAAAAGGAACAGGCAAAGGATTTGTTTGAATATATAGCATAATTTATTATCCTCTCTAATATATTATAATGTGGAACACAAAATACCATGAAGTATTACAGGGAGGAAATGATAAGATATGGAAGAAAAGACTATTTCAAAAAATCATAAGATTGTACTTAATAATCGTAGAACAGGAAGTTTTACTGGAATTCTGGATGTGCTGTCTTTTGATTTAGGAGAAGTGCTATTAGAGACTGAACTGGGTATGTTACAGATAAAAGGCAGAGATCTTCACGTGAACAGACTAAACCTTGAGAAGGGTGAAGCCGATATAGATGGTGAGATAAGTGCAATGATCTATTCGGAGGTTCCAGGTTCACTTGGTAAATCATCAGGTTTGTTAGGAAAGATATTCAGATGATAGTGCATGAGATCTGCATATGGATTAAGGCCTTTCTGATTGGGATTGGTTTTGCTGCTCTGGATGGTTTACTTGAGCCATTTAGAAGATTATGCAGAAGACACTTGTGGATGATTGCAATTTCAGATATTATATTCTGGCTGGCACTTGGAATCTGCATATTAGTTTTGCTGTATTGTGAGAATGATGGGAAAATACGAATATTTATTTTTATCAGTATGTTTGCAGGGGCATATGTGCAGAAAAGGTTGAAAAAAGCCATAC
>JAXJVZ010000162.1:0-4798 GCA_036308285.1 Agathobacter sp.
AAAATAGGTCATAAAGCCTATTGCATAATATTTTCTATTATTATATAATCTATATGTCATATAGGGGATTGGTCAAATGGTATGACAGAAGTCTCCAAAACTTTTAGCGGGAGTTCGATTCTCTCATCCCCTGTTATTTGAAACGCTGTAAAGCCTATAAATAAAGGTTTTTCAGTGTTTTTTGTTTTGGATAAAATTCAAAGTCTCAACATATATATTTTTTTAAATATTATCCTGACGACTTTGCAAATACATAGCTGTTCTATATAATAGAGAATGAGAATCAAACATGATTTAATAATATAATATGATAATGGTAGGAAACCAAGAGGTACAGATGAAGCTAAAAATTAGAATAGCATATGAATTATTATTTTTATTAATACTCGTATTTATGTTATATTCAGCATATACAATGAGAACTGATATTGTAGATTACAGAGACTGTCAGGGAGTATATACAGTTACAGATTATAAATCTTTCTGGATTGACGAGGATAGTTTACCTGCAGGTGGAAAAGATATCATTGAGTTTACATTGAAAGATGAAAATGCTGCAAATACAGATATAACTTTTTTTGCAGTTCATCAGGAAATAGAGATGTACATAGATGATGAACTTGTATATTCAGGTAAGCGTGGCGATAAGAATCCTTTCGGAAAGACACCTGGAAGCTTTTGGGCGTCGGTAAGACTTAATTCTGATGATATAGGAAAGTTGATAAGGTTTGAAATTACACCTGCCTACAAAGATGTAAAAGGTGCACTTCCTGAAATATATATTGGAGATTCTAAAACGATATTATTAGAGGAATTTAGAAACGATATTTTTATCGCTATAGTTGCGTTTGTCACATTTATTGTCGGAATGGGATTTTTGATCTGGGTTTTATACAACAAGTCAAATTTATCTATAGATACGCGACTTTTTTATCTTGCTTGTTTTGCGGTTTTTATAGGGTTATGGAAACTGACAGATTTAAGAATAATACCTCTGTTAATTGACAATCCAGTTTTAGTTTCCTATATGCCACTTCTTAGTCTGGCTTTGGTAATTGTTCCTTTTACACTTTTTATGGGTGAAATGTTTAAAGATGATAAGAAGTGGAAATACAATGCATTATGTATAGCAAGTCTTGTATACGGTTTTGTTATTGTAGTTTTGCAAATGTTTAATATTACAGACGTAAGAGAACTTCTTACAATAAACCATGGACTTATGGCAATTCTTATTCTTCTTGGAATTAGTGGAAGTATTATTACTATAGTAAAAAATGGCTGGACAATGACAATTAAACTTAATACATTTTGTATTCTTTTGTGCTTTATGGGAACTGTTGCTGATCTTCTGCTTTTCTATAAAGTAAAGGCAAAAATTGTATCCTGTTTTGGAATTGTAGCATTACTCATATACATAATAGTACTGGGCTTTGAAAGTATAAAGGAAAGCAGACGTTTGATTAATGAAGGGAAAAAAGCTCAAAAATATCAGAACATTGCATTTCATGATCAGCTAACTACTTTATACAGCAGATCGGCTTTTGTCGATTATACCAAGCCGGAAGAATTCGTGCCAGATGGTGTAATAATAGTGCTTTGTGATTTGAATAATTTAAAATACTGTAATGATCACTTTGGACATGAGGCTGGGGACAGATATCTGATAGAAAGTGCAAAGGTTATCAAGGAAGTGTTTGAAAAATGTGGCAGGTGTTTTCGAATGGGTGGCGATGAATTTGCTATTATCATGAGAAATAAAACCGTTGAAGAGTGTGAGCGTTATATAGGAGAATTAAGAAATAAGCAGGCGGAATACAGAAAGGCCCATCCAGAGGAATTTCCTATTTACATTGCATGTGGCTTTGCAGCTTTTGATGGAACTGTTGACCATGATATTAATGATACAATGCGACGGGCTGATAAGCGTATGTATGCTGACAAATATAGAATAAAACAGACGGTAGGCGTGGATAATAGATAGAATATTTGTTAGAAATGCACTAATTTACTTGTTATTATGATGATTTGTTGTAGTTGTTTTATGGAAAATATGTATAACATTGTCCTTTGGTCAAAATAATAGAATTTTTTTGATTATTTTGGGGATAATATTTAGTAAAAATAGTTGTAAATTTAGCTTTTTACAAGTGTTTACGATTTTTGACAATTCAAAATTATGGTGTCATAATCATCGCGTAAAGTTAGATTAACAACTATTTTATTTTTGAAGGGCAGGTGTTAATATGTACGAGTACGAGAAGATGATTAGTTTATCTAATTGGGATGAATTAAAAGAATTCGTAGATGCTGCTACCAAATGTGATTTTGAGATTGATTTAAAATATAAGAGAATGCTTGTAGATGCAAAATCTATGTTGGGAGTTTTGGGAATTGGAATTAATAAAGAGTTCACTGTATGTTACGGTGAGATTAATGATAATTTCGAGACAGTAGTAGAAAAGTTCGCAACAAATTAATAATTAGTAACAGTAAAGAAAGCCGATCGCAAGATCGGCTTTCTTTGAGGAGTTTAGTTATGAAAATGTTTATTAATAAAAAGGGAATAATGAAAAGGAAATTTCCTTAACACATGATTATAATACCACATAAATGGTACTTTGGTAATGGTAAAAATGACTAAAAATAAAAAAGAAAATAGTACTAATTACACAAAAACAAACAAAAAAACTCAATTGCATATATCAGTCAGAAATCTTGTCGAGTTTATTTTCAGATCAGGAGATATAGACAACCGTTCTGGAAAACTTCAAAATGCGGAGGCAATGCAGGAAGGTACCAGAATACACCGTAAAATCCAAAAGAGTATGGACCCTGATTATATGGCAGAGGTTCCACTTTTGCATACGATACACGAGGAATTGTATGATTTGACGATTGAGGGTAGAGCTGATGGGATTTTTAGGGAGATGCTTCGTGACGAATCTGAGGAGGATGTTGGAATTATTGAAGTTCTGACTGAGTTGGCGAGGGAATCTGGGAGAATCGTAGAAAAGAAATCTGATGAAGTTGAACTAGAAATAGATAAACTAGATGATGGAATAAAAAGTGCTTCAGAGGAGCTGGTCTGGATAGATGAAATAAAAGGCATGTACAGAAATGTGCTGCTTATGGAGGAACCAGAGTTTGTACATAAAGCCCAGGCTATGTGTTATGCATATATTTTTGCATTTCAGAATGAGCTAGATAGAATAGGTGTGCAGATGACATACTGTAATCTTGAAAGCGAAGAAATAAAACGTTTTAGAGAGATTTATGAGTATGAAAATCTCAAACAGTGGTTTGATGATTTATGCGCAAAATACAAACAGTGGGCTGATTATGAGTGCAGGGCAAAAACAATACGTCAGGAGTCGATTAAAAAGCTTGATTTCCCATTTGAATACAGAGAAGGTCAGAAGAAACTGGTGCAGGATGTCTACAGAACAATTCTTAGAAAAAAGAATCTGTTTTTGCAGGCTCCAACCGGAGTCGGTAAGACAATATCAACAGTTTATCCGGCTGTAAAGGCTGTTGGAGAGGAGCTGGGAGATCGAATTTTCTATCTTACAGCAAAGACAATTACAGCTACTGTTGCAAGAGAGACCTTTGGACTTTTAAGAGACAATGGCTACAAGGGAAATGTGGTCATGATTACTGCAAAAGAAAAGATGTGTCTTTGCGATGAGATGGATTGTAATCCGGTTAACTGCCCGTATGCAAAGGGACATTATGACAGGGTTAATGATGCTGTATTTGAGCTTCTTAACTCAGAGGGGATGTTTACAAGAGAGGTGCTTTTAGAGCAGGCGCAAAAACACCAGGTATGTCCTTTTGAAATGTGCCTCGATGTTTCGACATGGGCAGATAATATTATATGTGATTACAACTATGTTTTTGACCCCAATGTATATCTGAAGCGTTTCTTTCAGGAAGGGATAAAAGGCGACTATATTTTTCTGGTTGATGAAGCTCATAATCTTGTGGAGCGAAGCCGGGAAATGTACAGTGCTGTAATTTACAAAGAGGATTTTCTTCTGATTAAGAAAATGATAAAAAGTTATAGTAAGGGCATTGCAAAAACTTTGGACAAATGCAATAAACTTTTATTGGAGTATAAGAGAGAATGTGAGAGCTTTGAGATTTATGAGAATCTTGGAAATATCCTTTTTCATCTGATGAGGCTGATGACACAAATTGATGAATTTTTGCAGAAACCAATTGAATTTCCAGGCCGGAAAGATTTGGTAGATTTTTATTTTACAATAAGAAATTTTCTTAATATCTATGACCTTGTGGATGAAAATTATGTAATCTACTCGCAGATATGTGAGGATGACAGATTTATGATTAAGCTGTTCTGTGTTGATCCTTCGAGAAATCTGCAAAAATGCATAGACAAAGGAAATGCAACAATTTTCTTTTCGGCAACTCTTTTGCCAATAAATTATTACAAGAGAATGCTTAGTACAAAGACAGACAATTATGCGATTTATGCGCACAGTGTATTCAGGGAGGAACAGAGCCTGTTGCTTTTTGGAAGGGATGTTAGTACCAAATACACCAGACGAAATGCTTCTGAATTTGAAAAAATGGCAAGGTATATTTTTAATACAATATCCGGGAGAAAAGGAAATTATATGGTCTTCTTTCCTTCCTACAAGCTTATGAATCAGGTTGAGGAAGTGTTTTCGCAGATGCTATTGGAGTTACAAATGTTATTGAATTCGCAAAGACAATTGGATTCACAAGTACAATTGGATTCACAAGTACAATTGGAGTCACAAGTACAATTGGATTC
>JAXJVZ010000163.1:0-21572 GCA_036308285.1 Agathobacter sp.
CATCATAACTGTTCCAACGAACACACTACTTATTCCAAGAACAACATTGTAATAATATAATAAATACGTTGCTACAAGCATGTATACAACATCTTTTCCAAATGCTCCAAATCCAAATGCAGCTTTCTGACTAGCTTTAAATCTCAAAATCTTTACTCCTTTTCTGTTAATCCTTATATTTAACATATATTTTATCTACACAACAATCCCATCAACAAGTATATTCACCACTTCTTCTAATGCCTCAACATAAGATATATTATTCTGAATTAGTACATCCCGCTGAAAAAACTGCCCAATTGTTGATTCCATCATTGTTTTAAAAATATTGATGTTTATGGGCCTGATAACCCCTTCTGAGATTCCCTGTTTTATTAAATTTATTGTATTTTCCCATCCTGATTGCAATCTGTATTCCACCTTATTGTATATCTTGGGATATTTACTTTTAAGACAATATAATTTACTATAGTCGATTTCCTTGTACCCCTCTGGTAATACACCTAAAACAGCTCTAATCTTTTCCATTGTGGTCATATTCTTATCACATATAATCTTTATTTCACTTTCTTTAATCTTATCAAAGCAATAATCAACCATCTCACCAAAAAGACTTTCCTTGTCCTTAAATACTGTATAAATTGTTTTCTTACTCATTGATAATTCAGAAGCAATATCGTCCATTGTAAGCTTTAATCCTTTTCGATTAAAAACCCTGATAGTTGCTTCTAATATTTTTTCTCTATTATCCATCCTTCTCCCCCCTGACAAATTTGGAAACTATCATAGAATATTGAGTTTCCTATATTAATTTTATCAAGGCAGGAAACTCTTTTCAATAAACAAGTTTTCTAAATCTTCATTACACATTTTGTGCAATATTACATTTATACAAAAAAACTACCCGATTAATACGAGTAGTTTTTATAAAATTAATTATTCAATTGTAAGCTCTCTTGGACCCATATCAAATTCTACACTTTGCGGATCTTTTTTATACATATCAAGCAACATCATCCAAAGATTATGTATTTCAAATGTAAGAATTTGCGATGCTTCTATCGAATAAGGCAAAAGCGTTCTTAAATCGAAATATCTTACCCCAAGAGGTGGTAAAAATACAAGATTCGTTGTTTTCTTCTGTTGATCAGAAGTATGAATCATCTCATATGTGATAAGAACAAAATCTTCACCCTTATATTTACATTCAAAACAAATATAACATTCATCTACCAGCCAGGTTATTCCGTCTTCTACTACTGTCGGTTTTAAAGATAATTCATTGTATTCAGTAGTCTGTCCTTGAACTTTCCATTTTACTTTCCCCTTACTGGTATCTTTGATAATCTCTGTTAATTCTTTAATTAACTGCTTCTCACTCTTCATTAATCTTCTCCTTATCATACGTATCAACTCTTACCGCATGTACGACAAATCGATACTGATCCCCGCTGGTTGAACAAGTCGATAAAGTTATTACTTTATCATCCTTTGTTACATTAACCCCTGTTTTTTTCTCTGAAATTTTATTTATCTTTGAAATAAAATTTTCAAAATTACTATCTGCTGAAAATGGAACCTCATATATAAAGCTATTTTCATCTACTGTTTCATAAGCGAAAATCTGATATCTATATATTTTTCCATCTACAAAAATTTGAAAGTACTGATGCGAATCGTAATAATCCTCTTCTCTGTTGTAATATTTGAGTTTACCAAACATACTAAGATTTCTCATGTTATGGCCATAAATAATAGAATGAGAATCTTCAAAATCCGGATTATTATTTTCCTCCATAAAAATAGAACCAGCAGTTGCATATGAACCATCAATTGATGTACGTAAGTACTTCTCATTATCTCCTGCAAACAAAACAGGATAACTTATATCTTCATTTTCAAAGAAAATCCATCCTACAACATCTGAATTCTGTTGTTTTAATGAAGCTAAATCAACATCAGCAAGCTGATACCAGACAAAGCTTTCTTCAGAAGTCTCAGATGCGTCAATCTCTTCATTAACTTTTACATATTTGTCTTCAATATCACTATACAAATCATTTGATTGCTTATAATCATTAAACTGGGAAAGAAGCTTATATCCAGCAAAACAGGTTAAAAATACTCCACATAAAGCAATAATCAAAGTAACTATATTCTGTCTTAATCTTTTATTTTTCATAATCCTCTCCTGAATTTTTCTTTCGTTCTTCTAAAAAATATAATAGCAACAGTAAAAAAACAACGATAATCATTACAATCTTACCAGTAAAAGAACTGATAAAACCAGCAAAATATCCGTATAAAGGAATTGAAAAAACAACTTTTCCTATATATCTTGTATAAGCTACCGGGAGAATATCCTGCTGTAAATTTGCATCACCTTTTGTAATAAATATTCTATCATCCAGACAATTCTCTACAACCCTGTGTGTTATTATTCCTTGCGACATTGTTCCAGAATAAAAAGAAATAACATCCTTCTCTTTTATATTCTCAGGAGCATCCTTATAAACAAAAACAGCACTTCCAACATGTATTTGGGGCTCCATGCTGCCACTGACAACATTATATATTTCGTATCCTAAAATCCTCGGAACAGTTGCCGGAATACATATTAATATCATTAAAACAATTAAAACAGTATATATTTTTTTCATTAATTTACACCTAAAAAAAGAGCCACACATATCTCCCAAAATGTGTGGCTCAAAAATTATATAAATCACAACTAAAACCTTATGCATACATAATAATATGCATAGGTCACATAATGGTCACACAAAAACAATTAATTACTTAGTTAACCAATTTTCCTGCATTAGATACTTTTTCTATATCAATAAGAACCTTTAAATTCTTATACTTATCTGCTTTGCTATAGAAAATTGACATTATTCTATTTGCAACCTGCATCGAATGATCATAATTACAATTTTGCAGCAGGAGAATAAACTGCGAATCACTATATTTGGCGGCAACATCTCCAACTCTTAAACACTCTCTGATTGTCTCTTCTAAGGCATTCATCCCACGCTTAATTCTGAATTTTGCAATTTCTTCAGACTCTGCATTATTACATTCTAATGTAAGAAGAATCAAAATTTCCGGAACACCATTTCTGGAACATTTTCTTGCTTCAAGATGATATATTTCCTTAAAAATCGGATAACCACAAAAATATACGCCCTGCGGATTCTTCTCTACTATATCTTCACGAACTTCATCAATATTAAAAATAGACTGTCCTTTACTCATAGAAAGAAGTTCCTGATATACTTTATTAAGAATTGTAGTTTTTCTGATACCTAACTCTTTTTCCATGGTCTCTCTTGCCTTTTCATAAGAATCTAATGCAAGAGAAATTTTTCCACAGCGCATTCTGGCTTCAATCTGATAACAATATATCTGTTCGTCGCCACTCTCATATACCAAAGCATTATTACATAACTTCTCTAAATCTTCATAACGCTCATATTTAACATATAATTCAGCCAGAAGTTTTACTGCCGTAATAAATAAGGAATGATAATATGCACTAAAGGTTGCTATCCAATACATATCCATAATTTTGGACATAAAACTTCCCTCATAAAGCATTATTGCCTGCTCAAGCAGAACAAGAGCTTCTTCACTTACATTTGTGGATTTGGCAAGTTTAATTTTATTTTCAAACGATTCAATATCCATATTAATTGTTATTTCCGGATTCCATCTGTATGATCCTCTATTAGTTAATATGTATTCATTCTCACCAAACGCACTTATCAGACACTTTCTCAGGCGATACATAAGATTTTTCAATGCACCTGCCGGATTGTCCACATCCTCATTCTGCCATAATGCTGTTGAAATTTCATTCTGTGTCAATGTTTTATCACGATACATCAACATATAAATCAAAAGTTTTTCTACCATTACAGAACGCAATGTATCTTCTGTTATTATGGAATCACCGTCTGTAATCTGAAATTTTCCTAGAGTATTAACTGTAAGCATAAAACTCCTCTTTTCTGATTAAAACTTCTTTAATTCTTCTGAATCATCAATAGTATTCTGAATTTTCTTAATAACAACAAAATACGAAAAATCATCATTCACCCTGACTTCGCATCTATCTCCAACTTTTTTTCCAAATATTGCTGCTCCCAGAGGGGATTCCTTACTTATCAGATTTTTTAACGAATTTCCCCTGACAGTAGTAACGATTTTATATGTTTCTATCTCGTCATCTTCTTCAAAATAAACATCGACAGTATTATTCATACCAACTTCATCATCTTTTGAATCATCACTAATAACAGTTGCTGTCTTTATCATCCTTTCAAGATATCTGATTCGACTTTCATTCTGGTTCTTAAACTGCTTAGCTGCCTTATATTCAAAATTTTCACTCAAATCACCTTGCGCTCTGGCAACCTTAACATCCTCTAAAGCCTGTTTTCTTACAACCAGCTTTCGATGTTCAATCTCTTCTTCCATCCTCTTTATATCATTAATTGTTAATTCATCATACATTTTCCTTCTCCTGTTTGGATCATATGCAATAATCAATTACCCTCTCAACTATTGTATCCTCTCCAGCAATACTAACCATATAAACATTACCCAAAAAATCTTCTACATTAAAAGAATTATATAATGCTTCATCTAAGGTGTTAATTGTTCTTAAATCCATTGCAATACCTTTACCAAGAATCTTTGAATAGCTTTCTTTTCTGGTCCAGATTCTGGATATTGTATCAGTATTACAATTTTGCTTAAAATATTCTTTCTCTGGTTCAGATAAAATTTTTTTAACAAATCCCAATTCTGTATTTAAATATCTGGCATTGTCAAATCTGTCAGACGCCTCTATATCAATGCCAATATTTTTATCAGACACAACACAGACAGCAAGATTTCCAGAATGACTAAGGCTGAAAAATTTTCTATTACCCCCCCGGCTATGTAAATATCCCAGACCATCACGAATTAATGGATAATGACAATTAAAATCATCCATAGCCTTTTCCAGTAAAGTTCCAGCCATAACAGATAACAATTTATCATTATCATTTTTATATGACAATGCTTTGTTCCTGCGTTCTTTGGACAAATTACTTATTGCTGTTAAATATTCATCTGTATCTCTAAAAATTTCTATGTCTCCAATATATATGTAAGCCATATTGTACTAAATTACACCAAAAAGACCACATGCAAGCACTAAAATTCCAAGAACAATTCTATACCATCCAAAGACCTTGAAATCATGCTTTTTAATATATCCTAATAAGAATTTAATAACAAACAACGAAACTAAGAATGCAACAACCATTCCAACAATGAGAATAACAAGCTGTTCTGTTTCGAAATTAAATCCGAACTTAACAAGCTTTAATAAACTTGCACCAAACATTACCGGAATTGCAAGGAAAAATGTATACTCAGCTGCTACTGTTCTTGCAACACCAAGCAATAACGCTCCAAGAATTGTCGCACCTGATCTTGAAGTTCCCGGAAATACAGCAGCAATAACCTGGAATACACCAATTAAGAAAGCTGTCTGATATGTAATCTCTGCAAGACTATTAATCTTTGAATTCTTTCCTTTATGATAATTCTCAACTAAAATAAATGCCACACCAAAAATAATAAGCATTATGGCAACTGTCTGATAATTATAGAATAATTCTTCTAAAACATCATCAAATAATATTCCAATTATTGCAGCAGGAACTGTTGATACAAGAATATGGAACCACATTACAAAAATATCAGTTTTAATCCAGGCTCCAAATGCACTATTTCCTAATGGTGCCTTGTTATTCTTCTTTCCAAATGGCCAAATCTGTCCCCAGAATAACACAACAACAGCTAAAATTGCTCCAAGCTGAATTACAACCTCAAACATACTGTAAAATTCGTCCGGATTACTTCCAACCTGTAATGGTAAAATTTCATTAAGAAGAATCATATGTCCTGTACTACTAATAGGAAGCCATTCCGTAATTCCCTCAACTATTCCGAAAAACAGTGCTTTGATTAAACTAACAATATCCATAACTTTTTCCTACCTTTCTATTGCATATGCAATACCAACTGTTCCCACGCCCGAAAAACAAGCATTAGTAACTGAACAGTTTTGAATAATTATTTTTTTAAATTTGCCGGTTCTATATACTTCTTCGTATAAGATTTCCTGTTGTTCTACAGACAAACCAGCATGCGTAATTAAAACTATATCATAAATCTTTTTTCTACGCAAATTAATTGAATGTCTTATAAAACGTTTTTGAGCAATATCTATATTTCCAGACATAACCCTGCTAATTTTTAAACCACTCTGTTTTGTGAATAATATAGGATGACATCTGAAAATATTACAAATCTTTGCTGTAATTCTATCTGTATATCCATTATTATAAAATACATTTACTGAAGGCATCATAAAATTAGAGACTATATTCTTTTTTATTC
Source organism: Agathobacter sp. (assembly GCA_036308285.1). Taxonomy (GTDB): domain Bacteria; phylum Bacillota; class Clostridia; order Lachnospirales; family Lachnospiraceae; genus Roseburia. Next base: position 6,463 of record JAXJVZ010000163.1, read on the forward strand.
TCTCAACCTCTGCACTAATCTCAGCTACTGTTCCACCTCTCATTGCCATCCTTGCTGCATTAAGGACAACAAGAGCCATTCCTCCAGATGTAAATCCAGAGTCAAGGACCTTAACATGACTAAATCCTTTTGCTGCTATATGGGCATTATGGTAACTTACACCCATATTTTTTCCTAATGTCAGGTGTACAACTTCCTCTGCTTCAAGAAGACATTCAGCAAAGAAATTCTCATAGTCCTCTACGGATGCAGCTTCAGCAAAAATAGCATACTCAGTATTTCCAAACATTTTACCTAAATTATCAGAATTAACCTCTTTTGCATCACAGAAACGGGTATTTCCTGTATTAATATACAAATACATTAATCTTATATCATATTTTTTAAGTAAATCATCCGGAATATCACAAACACAATCTGCAGTAATATATATTTTCTTTCTTCTATACAGCGAACTAATAACATTGTCACTTATATTATCTTCTTCTGTTTCAGCATATGCCCTATACTCTATAAGCTCAGCCGGAAGAAAATCAAGAATCATTGATTCTAAATCTGAACTCTTAAATGGTTTTTCCAGGAATGCATCAAACCCTAGTTCTTTGTATCTTCTCGATGTCGTTGATGTACTATCTGCCGTAATTACAATAATTGGAGTATTCCTGCAAAAGCCATATTCCTGACGTCGTACATTTCTCTTAGTATCAACGCCATCCATATTGGACATAATTCGATCCATCAATATAAGATTATAATAAGACTTAGTTGTTTTTTCCAGACATTCCTCTCCTGATTTTGCAACATCAATTTTAATCTTAGTAGGCTTTAACAATTCACAAATTACATCTCTATTTTCTTCATTATCATCAACAATAAGAATTTTTGCCTCAGGCGCTTCAAATGACTGCTTATATTTGTTAGGCACGCCAATTTTCATTTTATTAAAATCAATATCACCTACAGGAAGAGCACTTGCAATCCCCTGTTCAATTACAATTTTAAAAACTGAACCTTTGGTATATATGCTCTCAACAGTAATATCACCATTCATTAATTCAATGATTTTTTTAGACACCGCAAGTCCTAAACCACTTGATTTTGTATCATTGCTAAATCCTTCAAAAATATCAGAAAGCTGTTCACTCTTAATTCCAACACCTGTATCTTCAACAGTAATTAATAATTTACATTGTCCTTCCTGTATATTTTCTAATGATACAGAAAACATAACCGCACCTTCTCTTGTATACTTTACAGCATTCATTAGAAGGTTTAATACAACCTGTTTAATTCTGCGTTCATCTCCAATTAATTCACTTGGAATATTATTATCAATTTTTATTACAAATTCCAGGTTCTTTTCTTTAGCTTTGGGACTAATAAGCTCTATTAATTCTTTGATACTATCAATTAAATTATATTTTGTATTTGCTAAAAACATCTGGTTACTGTCAATTAAAGACATATCCAAAATATCATTTACCAAAGAAATAAGAACTCTGCCTGAATTCTGTATTCCAATTGCTTTTTCATAAATTTCATCATCAATACTTTCATCACGAAGAATCATTTCATTTAATCCCATTATTGTACTTATTGGAGTTCTGATTTCATGACTCATATTGGCAAAAAAGATATTTTTTGATTTAGTAAGTACCTCTAATTCACGCTTCTGCTGTAGTGCAATTTCTTTTTCTTTGTAATATGATACAAGCTGGTATTTTGTAACCCATCCCATCATCGTTCCAACAATAATAATACCAAATAATGAATCTATATATACTTCTTTGTCAGATGATAATAATATAATATATTCAGGATTCATATATGCAAATACATAAACAAGTATATCTACAGAAATTGAAAGTGCAAGGAAAAAATGCATTTTTTTACCATCAAACATTCCAATTGAATAAAAAATACCAAGCACAAACCATATTGAGGCCCCGCCTTCGACACCTCCACTAAGAAAAAAAACAGAAGGAAAAACAAATACTATGGTAATAAATCCAACAATAGCTACAGAAATCTCAACTTTTCTGTATTTGTAAATTAATACAAGTGAAATAAGAACCGTTATAAGCAATATTCCTATTGGAATTGCAGTAATATAAGTTGATGTTGCAAAAAATATTTCAAAAAAGCCCAAAAAAACCAGACAAGCAGTAATTATCATTGTTCTTCTTATTAATTTTTCTCTTAACCCTACATCCGAACTTTCAGAATAAGCAACATGATTTTTAATTTTTTTAATCATTATCTTACCTCCTCTAAAAGTTTATCAAACAAATGTCTCAATGTCTCTCCAGCAGACATATAATCAGACATTTCTATTTTCTTCTTTATTATTCCGGAAATATCATCCAATGCCCTATTATTAAAACAGTAACCATCTATCTTATTAATTACAGAGTACATCAGATTTTCATCGAATGTATACACAACATCGTCGAATTCGTTTACGATTGACTCAAATTCCTCTTTTGATAGTTCCGGCATATTAATTATATCAGAATCCTCCTTGCAATCTTTGAATACCATTCCAATCAGAGTCAAAATACGCTTATATTCACACATAGTAGAATCGTGATTATTTATAATAAATTCTTCATCTTCTCTTTTTCCTGCAAATTCTAATTCTTTTGCCATGTCAGAGAGTTTATCAGCACCTATACTCTTCATTGAACTCTTCAATGCATGAACAAGAATTGTATAGTTCTTCCAATCCTTATTTGTGAAAAATTTTTGAATATTATTATAATTTTCCTCGCCGTCATCGAAATGCATTTTAAGTATTTCTTTATATGTTTCTTTTGTACCGCAATATGATATTCCCTGGTCTATATTAATATCACCAATAACAATATTATTATCATCCCAGATTACAATATCATTTGTTTGAGTATCTGTTTCTGTTTCACTTTCCGTAATATCTGAATTTTCCAAATCCTCTTCAACAAAAATTTGTTTATTATACGGAATAAAGTGTCTTAAAACCCTATCTAAAATACTAGACTCAATTGGTTTGGAAACAAACTCCTGGAAACCTTCACGAAGAAACATTTCCTTTGCACCCGCAACAGCATTGGCTGTGAGTGCAATAACAGGCACATTTTTAAAATATGGCGCATTTTTATTTCTAATACGCTTTAAAGTCTCCACACCGTCCATTTCCGGCATCATATGGTCAAGGAATACAATATCAAAATCCTTTGATTCAATCTTATCTAATGCTTCTGCTCCTCTGGTTGCAGTAATGATCTGCATCTTATACGGCTCCATAATTGCAGATGCAACTTTAAGATTAATTATATTATCATCAACTAACAGAATCTTAACATCTGGTGCAATGAATTTTTTATTAAGAAATTCATGCGATGTCATATTAGTGGCAATATTCTTTTTACTAAGTACCATTGCAGCAGATAAAATATAAAATGGTTTATACATTTTAATTATTGTCTTACAGTTAATTTCCTTTTCCACTGCTTTATCAATAATAATTACAACTGATATTTCCTTTGAAATTTCATTAAAATATTCCTTATCTTCTCTGTATTCAGTAATTGTGATAAAAGCATGTGTTATGTTCTTTTTCTGTGCTCTTCTCTTAAACTCAGCAAGATTATGACACAGATGCGCATTTACATTGAGCTGTCTGATAATATGAACCAGATTTGTAGTATATTCATCTCGAATCTTAGAATGTTCAAGCTGTTCCATTTTAATATATGTCAGCACATTGTAACTTGCAGGATTGTGCAATGATATAATTGGTTCATACTCAGCGACCTTTTGTGGGATAACAACCTGAAATTCACTACCCTTGCCAAGTTCACTTTTTACAGTAATAAAACCGCCCATCTTCTCAACGATAGACTGTGAAATAGCAAGCCCTAATCCGACACCACCCTCCTGGCGATTACGTTTTGTATCAACCTGTCCAAAACTCTTAAAAAGATTTTCAAGACTCTTTTTATCCATACCAATTCCGGTATCTTTTACTGTAATGGATAAATTAATTCCATAGCTTTCTTTTCTGCTTTCAACAATTATTGTTACACAACCTTCATTTGTAAATTTGATTGCATTATTAACAATACACATAAGAACTCTTCTGATTTTGTTTTCATCACCAACAAGTTCCATCGGAATATTAGAATCACAATCAACTATTAACTCTATATTCTTATCCTTCTTTTGTGCATAAGCAATATTGATAACATCATTAATTGTAGATGTAATATTATATGAAACATCAACAATTTCAAGCCTTCCAGACTGCAATTCCGAGAAATCCAACATATCAGTCACGACAGAAAGCAAATTTCTTCCTGAAGATTGTATATCCTCTATTTTTTCCCTTAATTCATATTGAAGGTCCTTATCTTTTAAAATAACCTCACTCATACCATTAATGGTATTGATTGGCGTTCTTATCTCATGACTTACATTTGCAAGGAAATCATCCTTACTTCTTTGTGCAATCTTAAGATTATCAATAACCTTCCCCATTGCATTTGCACTAATATTCCTCTTGATAACCCAGAAATATACATATCCAAAGACCAGAAAAATATTAACAAAAGGCAATAAATACTCATAAACATCATAAAAACCTGTAATATTAAATGTTCTTATAATTTGATAATGATAAAAAATAATTAAGATTTCACTTATTGTTGGAACTATCAGTAAACCAGGAATACCATATAATCCCATAACAACAGCAACCGAAACCATTTGAAAGGCTACTGCCAGTACATTATCATGATGTAATCCTGAAATAATAAGCGAAATTTCAACCATTAATACAGTAAAAAAAGCCCTGTATTCATATGTCCAATAGGAACCAATATATATAAATATAGTTGATATAGCCGCAACTCCCATCAACAATGGTAATTTACTATCCCATCTGAGAGATATAGCTTCAATTATCATAAAAATATGATGAAAAAAATATGTAATTACTAATAATTTTTCAATATTTTTCTGATCTTTTATACTCATAATTCCTCCAAGGACGTTAAAACTAAAACCGGCGCCAAATTGACGCCGGTATATAATTAATATTTTCCAAAACCTTCACCTAATGAAATGATTTTCTCATTTGGATTTTCATCTTCAAAATCATTTGTATCAACAACAGAATTTGAAATATTATATGTAGACAAATGCTTTTCTCCTAAATTAAATATAGATATCATTTTCTGCATATGTGCGGCCTGATTAGATAATTCTACACTCGCAGCAGCACACTCCTGACTTGTTGCTGAGTTAGTCTGAACAACCTGTGATACCTGACCTATAGCCTGGTTAATCTGAGCAACAGCTGTTGCCTGATAATTAGATGCTTCTGCAATATTATCAATTAATATCTCACTCTTTGATACACTATTTGTTATCTCTTCCAATGCATCAGCTGTTTCATCTGCAATTTTAGAACCAATTGAAACTTTCTTTATAGAATCTTCAATTAATTCAGCTGTCTCAGATGCAGCAGCTGCTGATTTTGCTGCAAGATTTCTAACTTCTTCTGCAACAACTGCAAATCCCATTCCTGCATCACCAGCACGAGCAGCCTCAACTGCAGCATTAAGAGCAAGTATATTTGTCTGGAATGCTATATCATCAATTACTTTTATTATATTAGAAATACTCTCTGAAGATTTATTGATATCCTGCATTGCTGATACCATATCTTCCATATGAGAATTTCCTTTTTTCACATAATCAATCGCTGAAGCAACTAGTTCAGCAGCCTCAGTAGCCTGTGAAGCGTTTTTCTTTGTCTTATCTGCTATATCAGATATCGAAGAAGTAATCTGTTCTATCGCACTTGCCTGTTCTGTAGAACCTTGAGCTAAAGCTTCACTCGCACTTGCAACCTGATTTGAACTTGTCATAACCTGATACGCTGACTCATTAACATGAGATAAAGCATTATGGTTTCTTTCAACCATCATTTTAAGAGCTAAACCAAGAACATCTTTATCACTTCTAGGAGTAACCGTTACCATAAGATTTCCATTGGCGACCTCATCTGCTATCTTTGCCTGTCTCTTAGTCTCATTAACAAGAATAAGATACTCTTCCATAAGAGTTCCAAACTCATCGTTTCTTATTTCTTCAAAATCAATATGAATATCACCATCAGCTAATTTCTGTGTAGCTTCAATAAGCTCATTAAATCCTTTTCTGATGCTTCTAACCAATTTGCTTGCAAATAAAGTAAGACTTGTACATACGATAATCAACATTATCACGCAAAAAATATTGTAATTTTTTATGTATTTTTCTGGATTTGCTAAATTAATAACATTTGTGGCTGTTTTATATCCACTAAATAATAAAAACATTGTCAAAAGCATTATATACGCAAAAAATACTGTAATTTTTTTGTAAATTGTAAACCCTTTCTTTTTCATTTTATTCTTATTCTCCTTCCATATCTTCGACATCATTCTTTTTTTCTAGGGTAGGAATATCACCATCATTTAACAATTTATCTAAATCAAGTAAAAGCTTTACCTCATCTTTAACTTTACCAATCCCATAAACAAATTTATTATGACCTGTATCATTCTTTCCAATTGTAGGAGCAGGAAGAATATTTTCTTCAATAATTTCTACAACTTCAGCTATTTTTTCAACAATTAGTCCAACAACGTTTTCCTTATAACTTACAACAATTATACAAGTCCTGTCATTATATTCAAAAGGCTCCTGCTTAAATCTTAATCTGACATCGATTACCGGTATTATTTTTCCGCGTAAATTTATTAAACCTTTAATATAATCTTCACACTCTGGAACCTGTGTTATTTCCTGAAATACAATAATCTCATTAACATATTGTATCTTCAATCCGTAAAACTCATTTCCAGATTTAAATGTAACATATTTATCTTTCTGAGTTGAACTTTCCACTATTTTTTTCCTTTCCTGAGTTATTCGACAACTCCACCTGGATCAAGTATAAGTGCAATACTTCCATCACCAAGTTGTGTACATCCTGAAAGACCTTTAACTTTCTTAACATATGACGGAATTGGTTTTACAACAATTTCCTGTTTGCCAACCAGACTGTCAACAAAGAGACAAACCTTCTTATCTTCTACTTCAAGAATAACCATCATTCCATCTTCTACTTTTTTTACACAATTATCAATATTGTACCATTCACCAACTCTTCTTACCGGATAACACTCACCACGAATCATAATACTTTCTTCCCCGCTAGGTTCGTGAATCATCATATTCTCTGTTACACTTACAAATTCTTTTACAACACCTGTTTCTATTACAAAAGAAGAATTACCTACTCTCATAACAATTCCATCTACAATTGCAAGAGTAAGTGGAATCTTAAGATTCATTGTACTGCCTTCACCCGGGGTACTTTCAATTTCAAGTGCACCTCCAATTTCCTGAAGGTTAGACACAACAACGTCCATTCCAACACCACGGCCAGAATACTCTGTCACCTTTTCATTTGTCGAGAAACCAGGAAGTGTAATAAACTGATATACTTCTTTATCCGAAAATGCATTATCAGGCTTATTGGGATCAATAATATTTTGCTTTCTAGCTTTTGCCATTATTTTTTCTCTGTCAAGTCCACCACCATTATCTGTTACACTAATCCAAACTTTTCCTGATTCAGTCTTAGCTGATAAAGTGATTCGTCCTTTTTCAGGTTTCCCAGCCGCAATTCTTTCTTCCTTTGACTCTATTCCATGATCAACAGAATTTCTAACAAGATGCATCAATGGATCTGAGATATGTTCAATGATATTCTTATCAACCTCTGTTGTATCACCAATCATCTCAAAATCAATATCTTTTCCAAGCTTTCTTGAAACATCAAATACAATTCTATTCATTTTCTGGAATGTATTTGTAAGTGGAACCATTCGCATAGACATAATTACATTTTGCAAATCAGTTGAAATCTTAGTCATCTGTGCTGCCGCCTTATTGAAATTATCAAGTCTAAGTCCTGGTACCTTTAAATCCTGATTCTGAAGGACAACAGACTCCGAAATAACAAGTTCTCCAATAAGATCCATAAGCATGTCCATCTTATTTATATCTACACTAATAAATGCTGCTTTATCATTTTTTGCTTTTTTATCTTTAGCAAGCTTTTTTGCTTTTCCCGGTGCCTGGGTCTGTACTACATAATCACCAGGGGCAGGGGGTGCTTTCTTAGTTTCAATATTAGGAATATCATCCTTAGTTAAAACTCTTGATTCAATTTCTTCTACACTGGAATCCAAATCAATTCTTATTTCTGAACCAATTCCTTCAAAGCCCTGCTTATATTCATTTTCTGAGCATTCGTACAAATCAACTTTCTTAATATCATAACCCGGACGAATTATTTTTTTCAGATCATCGACTGTACTCTTTGTCTTAAGAAGAATTTTAAATCCATCTGAGAGAATCACCTCTGCACTCTCTTCATTTGTCATGATATCATCTGGCAAATAAAGCATCTCCGTGGCAATCGACTTCAAACTATGGGTAACTTTGTACGCATGAACATTTGCAAGCTGTGTTTTTGGATAATATTCAATATATATCCTGTAAAAATGATATACATTTGCACTTGCAACTGGTGGAATATAAAATTGCTGTTTTGATGCAACTTTTTCAACAGCTTTCTCTTCTGACTTTGATGCCTTTTCACCTTTTATTTTTTTCAGAAATGAATCTAATTCGCTTATTATACCTGATGCATCTCCGTCAGCCTCTTCCCCATTCTGGATTTTATCTAACTCATCTGTTATGAAATCTGATACCTTAAGTACATATTCAACAAGTTCCATATGTGGAACATTCTTTGGATGAGATTCTCTCAAAAAGAAAAAAACATCTTCAAGCTTATGAGCTATAGCAGTTATATCATCGTACATCATAATTGCCGATGAGCCCTTTATTGTATGCATTGTTCTAAAGATTTCATTTATGCTGTCTTCATCGAAAAAAGACTCATCCTTCTGCTCAAGAACAATTTCCTGAAGATTTTCAAGAAGCTGTGTATTTTCAAAAAGATATGTATCAAGCATGTCTTGAGTATTAAACTCAATTCCCATATCCTTTACTCCTCCCTGTCTATTCTATATAAGTCCAAGCTTTTTTAATGCCTGTTCAAATCTATTCTGGTCAATTGGTTTTCCTGAATAAATGGTACAGCCTAAATCAAATGCCATTTTAACATTTTTCTCTTCATTTAATGCTGTTGCCATAATAACCTTTACCTGTTTATCCTCAGGTATATTTCTCTCTTTCTCAAGATTTCTGATACCCATTAAGGCCTGATAACCGTCCATTACAGGCATCATTATATCTAAACAAACCAAATCATATGGTTCATCCTCTTCAAGTGCTAGCATGAATGCATCAACTGCCTCCATTCCATCAACAGTAACATCACATTCACCATATTTTGATAAAAAATTTTCCATAAATTTTCTTGTTACAAAATCATCTTCCGCCAATAGTATTCTCATTTTTCATCTATCTCCTTACATTTTATTTAATATAATATATGCCCTTTTAGATATATCGGACAATTTTTCCTGATACATAACCGCTCCAAGGTCATAAGCCACTTTAGGCATACCATAAACTATACAGGTAGATTCATCCTGACCTATAGTCATAGCCCCCGCATCCCGCATCTTTTTTAGACCTTTTGCGCCGTCTCCTCCCATTCCTGTAAGAATAATTCCAAGAGCATTTTTACCTGCGACATTCGCAACAGAATCAAACAATACATCAACTGATGGACAATGTCCATTTACTTTCGGACCTTTTTTAAGTAACACCTGATAATTGTCGCCAACTTTAACAACTGACATTTGTTCATCACCACCAGGTGCAATCAAAACCTGTCCTTTTGTTACAATATCCCCGTTTTTTGCTTCTTTTACAATAACTTTACACTGATCATTTAATCTCTTTGCATACATTTCCGTAAAACCAGCAGGCATATGCTGTACCACTACAGTTCCCGGAATGTCAGGTTTAAAATCTTTAATGACAGAAGCAATTGCTTCTGTTCCTCCGGTAGATGCTCCAATAGCTACTATAACATCTTTCTTATTACCAATTGCTGGAGTGTCACATAACATGGCTGTCTGCTTTATTCTGCCAATTTTTGCAGTTGAAGCAACTTTTATCTTAACAGGCAATTCATGTGCCAGAAAAAACTCTAACTGTTTTCTATCTGTAACTACAGGTTTCTCTACAAAATCAACCGCACCAGCCTTCATTGCATCAAACACTTTATCGCTTAATGCACTTAACATCACAACCGGCATCGGATACTGTGGCATAAGCTTTCTTAAAAACTCAATACCGCTCATCCTCGGCAATTCTATATCCAGAGTCATAACATCTGGTTTACATTCGATTATTTTATCCCTTGCTTCAAAAGGATCTTTCGCAGTTGCTACAACTTCTAGAACCGGATCTTTATTCAAATTCGATACAAGAAGCTCTCTAAATACTAATGAGTCTTCAACTACAAGCACTCGTATCTTTCTCATTATCAACACCTCTATTTTCTAAAAATCGATGGTTTAACAAGCTTAAACGGAACCTCTGTCCTGTCTAAAGTCTCTGTCTTCCCCAAGAACAGATAGCCACCTGGTTCTAAACAATCATATATTTTTCTTAAAAGAGTCTTCTTTGTAGGTTCATCAAAATATATGAGAACATTTCTTAAGAACACAACATGCATTTTCTTCTTAAATGGGAATGGGTCCATAAGATTGAACTGTCTGAACAAGACTTCTTTTTTTAACTCATCAGTAACAATATATTCGTCAGTTCCATTAACCTTTCTAAAAAACCTTCTTTTCATATGCTCTGGCAATGGTTCAATTTGTTCTGCTGTATACTGTCCTTTTATGGCCTTTTTTAAAATAGCTGTAGAAACATCTGTAGCCAGAATCTGTGTATCCCATCTTGATTTTTCTAAACCAAAATAATCAATCAGAAACATAGCAATAGTATATGGTTCCTCACCAGATGAGGACGCCCCACACCAAATATGTAAATCTCTTGTTTTTGCCTCTTTAACCTTGAGCCATGGTAGAATCTCATTTTTCAAAAAATCAAAATGTTCTGATTCTCTCATAAAAAATGTGTGATTTGTTGTCAGCAAATCAACAAGTTTTTTTTCTAGCCTTCCTGACACATCACATTCAACTGAATTCATAAAATCTGAATAACTGTTAAATCCATGCGTTCTTACATAATTCTCAAGACGTCCCTGCATTATTGTTTTTTTACCAGAAAGATCGATTCCATATTTTCTTTTTAAAAAATTTCTTATTCGTAAAAATTCCTCATCAGTCATAATGACTCCCAATACAAATTAATGAAACTGTCTTGAAATCTTTTTGCAAATATCAACAATATCCGGATTAAAATTTTTGCCTGCTTCCCTATCCAGAATTTCCAATGCAGTTTCTCTATCATAAGCCTCTCTGTATATTCTGGATTCTGTTATTGAACAATATGCTCCTGCGATAGCAACTATTTGTGCTGCCAACGGAATTCCATTTCCTGACAAATGATTCGGATATCCTGAGCCATCCCAATTTTCATGATGATAATGTGCAACATCAATAGACATCTGCACAAAATCATTATAATCTCCCCTTGTTTTAATATCATTTAGAATTTTTGCCCCAACTGTTGTATGGGTCTTAATCATATCCAGTTCTTCATCTGTCAATCGTTCTTTCTTTTGAAGAATCTGTGTTGGAATTGCAACATTTCCCAAATCACATAAGGGTGCAGCAAGCTCAATTGTTTCAACAAAAGAATCAGATATATCCTGCTCAAATTTAGGTGAAAGCTGCATGGCCTGCGCAAGGATTCTGCAATTATATTGAAGTCGTTCCATATGTTCTTCCTCATAACACGCATTTTCACGTGCAACACTTACAAGAGCATATAAAACATTTTTCTTCTCCTGTTCCATCTGCTTAAGTTGTTCCTGCAATGATGAAGCCAGACGCCTGTTAGCTTCCTGCAAACTTGTATTTGCATCAGCAAGATTAAGATGAACATTTACTCTTGACTGTACTACCTCTTTAATAAACGGTTTAGTTATATAATCGGCTCCACCTAACTTAAACCCTTTAACAACATCTTCCGGTTGATCAAATGCTGAAATAAAAATTATTGGAATATTTCTTTTTATAGGATCTTCTTTCATAATATTACATAATTCATATCCATCCATCTGAGGCATTGCAACATCAAGCAAAATAAGATTTGGTTCTATTCTATCCATAATCTTAAGTGCCTGAATTCCATTTTCTGCCAACAATGGCTGATGCCCCATCTCTGAGATAATATTCCTTAAAACAAATCTGTTTGTCTCAACATCATCAACTATTAAAATTTTCTTATTTGTTTTCTTTACTTTCTCTTCCATATATTTACTCACTATGCATTATTAATATAATTATCTATTGCATTTTTCAGATTATCATATGAATTAATTGATTTTTCATAATCAGACTTTTGAACTGCCATTTTAAGTCTTAACGCAGCTGTCTTTATTTCTTTTGGTGCATCAGCAGTCAGTAATTTTATTGACTCGTTGAAAAATTCTGATTTCTCCCAATTCTCCATTTCAATACAGAGTATCAATTTAGATAACTGATTCTGAATTGCAGAAATATTATCAGCAGTTCCAAAACTTGATGTGTTTGAATTATTGTCATCCCCTAAAGCCTCAGATAAATTATGTATCTGTCTTACATCAACACGATTATCAGCTTTAATATCTTCATCAGTAATATCTTCATCTGCAATTTCTACCCATATAGAAAAAGAAAACATTGTTCCCTTATTTTTTTCACTCTCACAGCTTATATTTCCACCCATCAGTTCAACAAGCTGTTTTGAAATATTTAATCCCAAACCAGTTCCACCATATTTTCTGGAAATAGAAGCATCTACCTGGGAGAAACTCTTAAAAAGTTTATCATTTTCCGACTTATCAATACCAATTCCTGTATCAACCACCATAAAAAACAACTCTACTCTGTTTTTCTGCTGGGCAGTCTTTAAAACCTCAAGAGAAATTTTTCCAATATGAGTAAACTTACATGCATTTGATAACAGGTTATTAAGTACCTGACCTATTCGCAATTCATCTCCTACAATAAATTTAGGAACTTCCGGTGATATTGTAACGAAAAACTGTAATCCTTTCTCTGAAATTTTAGGCATATGCGTTGACTTAATATAATCAATCATAGTTCTAAATTCAAACCGCCTGTTTTCAAGTGTAAATTTCCCTGACTCCAATTTAGAAAAATCTAAAATACTATTAATCAAATTATTCATAGCATCACAACTTTGTTTAATAATATTTAGGATTCTATCTGTCTCTGGATCATTTTCTTTTTCTAATAAAATATTGGTGTTTCCCAAAATACCATTTACCGGTGTTCTAAGTTCATGAGTAACATTAGCCACAAATTCACTTTTTACCTTCGAAGCTGACTCTGCTTCTTCCGCCGCTTTACTTGCCATCTTTTCTAATGAATACTGATCAGAAATATTATTAATCATTACAACGTATGGACAAAAATCACTTTCAGTTTTAATTCCTTTAATACGACCTCTAAAACATGTCATATTATTTCTATACACCATCATCTCCCGGTCTTTTCCATCATATTCCAACTTTTCTGATAATCCCGATTCTAAATCAACATATGTTTCTGGCAAGATATCTGATACATATAAATCAGTTAATTCCCTATAATAACCTAACTCTTCTTTTCCTACATCATTCATCATCATAACCTTTCCCTGATTATCATGACAAAAAAATATTTCTAATGCATTATCAATTATATATTCAAAAATATCTGAATTACTCATAATACAACCCCATCAATGTATTCTTCTCCCATTTATAACATTACACGATAATTTAATTATAGTAATTTATTCCTATTTTGGCAAGTAATTGTGGTCAGTTTATTGTAAAAACTCAACAATTTGTGGTTAAAAATTACATAATCATAAAAAAAGATGCATCCATTATAGAATGCATCTTTTATATTTAGAAATATTTATTTCTATTATTATTTGTTAGAGATTGCAGCCTGTGCAGCAGCAAGTCTAGCGATTGGTACACGGAATGGTGAACATGATACATAATCAAGACCAATCTTGTGGCAGAACTCAACTGATGAAGGATCTCCACCATGCTCTCCACAGATACCAACATGAAGGTTAGGATTTACTGGTTTTCCAAGCTTAATAGCTGTCTCCATTAATTTACCTACACCTGTCTGATCTAACTTAGCAAATGGATCGTTCTCGAAGATCTTTGTATCGTAGTAAGCATCTAAGAACTTACCAGCATCGTCACGTGAGAATCCGAATGTCATCTGTGTTAAATCGTTTGTTCCGAAGCAGAAGAAATCAGCTTCTGTAGCGATCTCGTCAGCTGTAAGAGCTGCACGTGGAATCTCGATCATTGTTCCTACATGGTACTTAAGATCTACACCAGCAGCAGCGATTTCAGCGTCAGCTGTCTCTACTACTACAGACTTAACGTATTTAAGCTCTTTGATTTCACATACTAATGGAATCATGATTTCTGGCTCAACTGCCCAATCTGGATGAGCTGCTTTCACTTCAATTGCTGCACGGATAACAGCCTTTGTCTGCATCTTAGCAATTTCAGGATATGTTACAGCAAGACGACATCCTCTGTGTCCCATCATTGGGTTGAACTCATGTAATGAGTCGATGATTGTCTTAATTTCTTCAACAGTCTTGCCCTGAGAATCTGCCAACTTCTTGATATCCTCTTCCTCTGTAGGAACGAACTCATGAAGTGGTGGATCAAGGAAACGAATAGTAACTGGGTTACCTTCAAGAGCCTCGTAAAGTGCTTTGAAGTCTCCCTGCTGGTATGGAAGAATCTTCTCAAGAGCAGCTTCTCTCTCTTCTACTGTATCAGCACAGATCATCTCACGGAATGCAGCAATTCTGTCTTCCTCGAAGAACATATGCTCTGTACGGCAAAGTCCGATACCTTCTGCTCCAAG
>JAXJVZ010000164.1:0-2592 GCA_036308285.1 Agathobacter sp.
AGGATAATCATTTTTGCCTTTTACAGGATAATGAGGTGTGCCCTGTGATAAATCCGCTATTCAAACTCGGCAAGTTCACATGTTAACTTAACTTATTTCGTTTAAGTTTTATGTGTTTTTAGCCGTAATTTTACTTCAATTACATAATTTATTTTGGCTTGCTGATTTTCTGTTGCCAAATTGTTGCCACGAAAATATTATAGCACAACTGGCAATAAAATCAATCAGCAAAGAAGCTCCGTAGAACTGAAATTTCGCATGCTTGATAAAATAAATTCTATGTTACAAGCGTAATACTGATTTCTTCTTTTTCAAATGTACCATGTTCACATTTAAATATATATGCTTTTGAGTCTTCACTACTTTTTATATAATATACTTTTCCATTCTCTTCTACAAATGCCGTATTACTTTCCATCGCAAGACCATTTATATTCTTTTCCTTCATCAGTATCTCAAAATCTTCAACTCTATCTTCATAATGAGGACAATATGCGTAATTGTGTATATTCAACATATCATTTGCCCAACCATATGTTGCACCTTCACGAACTATCGCAAGCGCACTATCTGTACATCCACAATCAAACCAACATATTGCACCTGCACTTATCCCCATCAAAATCGCCTTATCCTTCTGATATACATCCTTTAGTATTTTATCCAAACCATACTTTTTCCATATATTCATCATAAAAATAGTATCTCCGCCACCAACATAAATGATATCTGCCCAAGACACTATTTCTTCTATTTCTCCACCATTGTATGTTTGATTTGCTAATTGCAAGGACTTGACTTGGCACCCCATATCTGAAAATGCAATAGTAATATTTTGGCTCAATCACAAAACTTATGGGATTTAGGATTCCTCACATAATCAACTCTGCTCATATCAATGAGTTTTAAAAAGAAATACTCATCGTCAGGATATCCATACCCCTGCCGGCGAATAGTCTTGATTTTATTGTTGATGCCTTCCATCTTACCTGTTGAGATATGATACACTGCATATGTAATGATTCCATCATGATGGTTCATGAGAAGTCTTCCGAACCATTCAAAATGTTCGTTACCGGTATGCATACAATCCCATACGATATCAGCTATGGCTGTTCCCATTTTTACCGGGTCTGTCAGCTTGTATGCGTTGTCAAGTTTCTCCTTGATCAGATCAATTGTGAAGAGAAGTTTATTCTCCTCAAGCAGTGCATCGTATTTGGCTTCGTAGCCTTCTTTGCGCACACGTTGTTCTTCCTTAAACAGAGTGCTGCCTTTTGAGATAATCCTGCCTTCGCGTGCTTCCTGGTCTTTTCTTTGAAGCGTGCTACGCTTCGAGGTAAGAATATATTTGGTGTGCTTTAATGATTCTGCCGCCTCAGTATCTCCGGCTTCCATCAGTCTTTTTTGCTCAGCAATTCTGACAGGAGCAACAACCTTTTCATTGAAATTTTTGATGATATGAAAATGGTCAAATACAATCTTAAGATGAGGACATTTTTCAAGAAATGCTTCCTGAAAATCAGAATTCATGTCACATGCAACAGCCTTGACTTCTTTCATCCAGTCCAGACCTACAAAGTCTATAAAATCATAGACTACCTGCTTCTTTTTCCCGGCCTGGATCCAGAGGATATGCCCGGTATGCAGATCTGTGATGTGTGTCGCATATTTGTGGCCATTATGAAGCTTAAACTCATCAATGCCCAGGAAAACAGCCTGTTTTTCAGGTTTGGCAAGCTTCTCGCCGTCAATGGTGTATTTCTCTTTCAGGCGCTGAAGATCGATGTCCTTGACGGTATTCCTGCCAAGACCGGTAAGCTCGGCAACCTCTTTCAGCGTATATGTGCCACGCGCAAGAAGGTCTCTGGCATAATTGTATAATTCAGCAGTCATACGATGACCTGGTGCAGCAAAAGAAACATACTGCATCTTCGTAGCCTTACATTTAGGGCAGAAGAGCTGAACCTTATCAAAATTTAACACCGTATAGCTGCCGCCAAAAGGAAGATGACGCAGAGTAATACTGGTTGAATCATTCTTCTGCATGCGGCATCCGCAGGTGCATACTCGTTCTGACTCTGGAAGATCCAGTGTCCCCTTGAAACAGAAAGCAGATTTACCGGATTTTGTAGTTACTGTCTCTGTGTTAGAATTAGTAAATCCCGGTAAACAGGATGGAATCATCAAAAATGTTTCAGAAAAGTCAAACTTTAATTGTCCATTGGCTTCAGATAGTATATAATTCAATTGAGGACCTCCTTGATTGGGTTGTTACATCCGCCAAGATGCAATTCAATCATAACGGAAGGTCCTTTTCTATGCAACTAAAAATGATACACTACGATTGTTCTTAGGCATCAGAGCCAGAGGAGGAACCCAGCCACCCGAGGTACGAGGGCATGTCCTTGACAGGTCAGAAAATAAATGCAACACTGTTGTATCGACGGAGAAATATAACTGATTGTTCTTGAGTTCTTCGCCGTCGGTGATTAACCCACAGCATTTATTTTTTGACCTGTCAAGGATGGCGGCAGGATGGCGATAACCTAAAACATTTGGGGCTAAACCCATAAGAAAAATGATTGACCC
>JAXJVZ010000165.1:0-1503 GCA_036308285.1 Agathobacter sp.
AAGGTACTGTGGGATGATGAAAATCTGTGCCGGAATCATCATCTGGATGAGTACAAGTGCAAACATTGCATTTTTTCCAGGAAACTCCAGGCGTCCGAATGCAGATCCTGCCATTGTTGCTGTAAGACATGCACATACAACTCTGAAGAAAATCATTAGTAATGTATTTTTGTATAATATTAAGAAGTTGTAGCTCTTCCATACGGTTGCGAAGTTACTCCAGTGCCATCCGTTATGCGGAAGGATATAGAATGGAGAAACTGAAATCGCTTCCTGATTAGTTTTTAACGCTGTAAGTATCATCCATGCGAATGGTACTATCATGATAAACGACATGATAATAAGTACTACATACACTACAATTTTGTTTGTTTTGCTGTGTTCGCTTGCGCTTCTCATAAATCTATCCTCCCTTCCTTAATTATAGAACACGAACTTCTTCTCACATTTCTGTAAAATGAATGTGATAATCATGATGAATACTACAAGTATCATAACAAGTGTTGCACCGTAACCTTTATTACTGTTTGTAAATGCATAAGTATAGAATAAGTAAACAATTGACTGTGTCTTGTTAAGAGCCATATTTGTCTTATCCATTACCATGAACATAAGGTCAAAAATTGTAAGTGCACCAATAATTCTTGTCTGTACTATGAAGAATGTTGTTGGACTAAGCAAAGGTACAGTAATGTGGAAAAACTGCTGAATACCTGTTGCTCCGTCGATTCTTGCTGCTTCATAGTAGTCAGTTGGTATTTCCTGAAGACCACCTATGAAAAGAACCATGTTATAACCGATGATTGACCAAACACCGATTATTCCAATGCTAATCCATGCAATCTTAGGATCTGAAATCCACGCAATATCTGTATGAAAAATATTGTTAAGTAAGCCGAACTGCTGGTTGTATAACCACTTCCAAACCATAGCTACTGCTGCAGGCGCACAAACCATTGGAAGGAAAAATATTGTTCTAAAAAATGTTTTTCCTTTAATTTTATTCTGCATTAATACTGCCAGAAGCATTGCAATTATCACTCCAAGTGGTACCTCAATAATTGCATATTTTATAGTGTTCCAAAGCGACTGCCATGTTTCAGACGATGTTACTACAGCTTTATAATTATCCAGGCCTACGAAAACATTACCCCTTCCAAAGTCACCAGTTTTACAAAATGACTGATATACTGTATTGATAACCGGATAGAAGTTTAAAATGACCAAACCAAGGATTGTTGGCAAAATAAATGCCCAGGCCCAGACCATTTCGCGCTTCTTTGCTACTGACATCTTTTTCATGAGCTTCTCCTTTCCCATTCTAAAGTGTTTATAAGCTTTAATTATTCTGCTGCGATAGCGTCCTCAATAATCTTCTGAGCGTTATCACATGCTTTTTCCATTGTTGCAGCATCATCCGGGTTCTGCCATGCATCTAAGAATGCTCCCTGCTGCTGAAGTGCATCTTCCCAAACTGTAGTGTTTCTTGTGTAAGGTCTAAAG
>JAXJVZ010000166.1:0-3703 GCA_036308285.1 Agathobacter sp.
CCAGTTTGCTGCCATATCCTTAATCTGCCACTTCATCGACTGAAATGCACAGTCTGATATTATTCCTTTAACCGAGCGTGGCAGTTTAAGACCTGATGCCATAAGAACGGAAGCAGCTCCCATTGACTCTCCATACAGATAGATAGGCAGCTTCATATCGTCATGCGATGACAGATAAAATGCCCACTGCTGTATGTCTCTTTTTTCTTTTGCACCAAAAGTAATAAATTCTCCCTCACTCTCTCCACAGCATCTTTGGTCTATGAACAATAGATTACATCCGTTTTCATGCAAAAAGCGGGCAATATTTGCAAATTCACTAAAGCTTGTTCCCTTATAGCCATGGCTTAGAAGAACTGTACGCTCTGGCTCATCTGCCGGGAAATATTTTGCATGTAAAATCAAACCGTCAAAGCTTCGTATGCTAATATCCTGCATCTGCTGTGCATAGCACCACTCTTTGCCCTCATTATATATTTCTTCAAATCCATTTCTTGGGTGGTTTATCTTTATGTGTGATAAGGTAAACCACTGCTTCTTGTCTTTGTTATCTTTATTTTTATAATGGATCATCATGTTGGAGAATGACCAGCCAATCTCCATGAATACTCCAAATCCTGTTACGGCCGCGATTGCCGCCTTAAGATATCCTGATTTTTTCATTGAATTCTCCTGGAAAGCCAATGAGCCAGTGGGGACGGTGTTTAATGGCACTTTAACAGTCCCCTTTGGCTTATACTTCCTTCTTATTCATTATTTCATGTTCTGCGAGCCAAAGGGGACAGTCAAAGTGCCATTAACACCGTCCCCACTGGCTAAGCGTTTTCGACAACTCACAAAATAGCATATTATGAGATACACCATACACAAAAACCATGTTATCGGTTCAGTTATACAGGTTCCAACGTATCCCCAATGTGGAATAAATATTGCAGCTGATAAAATCTTCATTCCAAGCTCCATACTGCTTGAGATTACCGGCAATATTTTCTGTCCCATTGACTGCATCATGCTTCTTAGTACAACCAAAACGCCAAGTGCCGGACTTAGAGGCAGGTGTATTCTAAGACTCAATGCTGCATTGTAAATTAATGTCTCATCATGACTTCCTGTTGAAAAAGCAACTAATGCCGGACCGGCAACATAGGCTATGAAGCATGAGAAAAATCCATATAGAATTTCTACAATCAATATACTTTTTAATGTGTTTCGTATTCTGTCAAATTTTCCTGCACCCCTGTTTTGCCCAACAAAGGTCGCAAAGGCTGTAGATATCATAGATGCTGGCGACATGATAATATCTATCCATGTCTTTGCCGCTGAAAAGGCTGCAATATACACCTCTCCTAATACATTGTTTGCACTTTGGAATATTACTGAGCCAAAATCTACAACACAATACATAAGTGCCATGGCAAAACCTGAAGTAAAAACCTCCCACAGCAAGCTTCTGCTTACCCTGAAATCAGATAAAGCCGGCATGTATTCATAATATTTTTTAAATGTATACAGACCACAAAGTATAGCTGAAAGAAGCTGTGCAAGCACGGTTGCACACGCCACACCTACAATTCCCAACTTAAAAACTGCCACAAACAATACATCCAGTAAGACATTGCAAAGTGTTGATAATATAAGAAAATATAAAGACACCTTACTATTTCCAAATGACCTTAAAATTGCCGAGAACATATTGTATGCAACTGTTGTAACCATTCCACAACACAGAATGAAAATGTATGTATATGCCTGTTGATATATTTTCTCCGGCGTATTCAAAAAAGACAACAAAGGCTTCAAAAATACCGTAGTAAATGTAGTAAGTGTAATACATACACCAGCATTAATTATCATCGTTGAAGCAACTGATTTCTTTATCTGTCTTATATTATTTGCTCCAAAATACCTGGTAATCTCTATGGCGCAGCCGTTATTCATTCCGAATGCAAAATTGATTACCATTCTCCAAAGAGCCGCAGTTGCACCAATTGCAGCAATCGCATTATCCCCTAAGGTGTATCCAACCACCATAGTATCTACGATGTTATATGCTTTTTGAAAAACATTACCAATCAATAATGGAATGGTAAAAAGAAAAATAATCTTTAGCGGGGAACCAACGGTCATATCACCCGCTCTTACTTTTTCCTTGCTCATAAATGCCTCTAGCCATTGGCTTATTTAAGAAAGAAAGCGCTATATGGTGGCATCTCAAATCCACCTTCCAAGACAACTTCCTTTCCTGTAATTAAATCTATAGCAGATGCACAGCCTGCATCAAATCTTGCAAAATAATTCTGATCTGTAGCATTAATTGCAACAAATACCTTCTCTCCCTCAAATTCACGAGAGAAAACGCACTGTTCATTTGTAAGCACTACAGAGCGAAAATCTCCGTAGTTAAGGGCTTTTGAATTCTTCTTTGCTTCTGCAAGCTTAGAAATCCATTCTGTAAGTTCATTCTCAACAGGCTCCTCGAAGCATGCT
Organism: Agathobacter sp.; assembly: GCA_036308285.1. Lineage (GTDB taxonomy): Bacteria > Bacillota > Clostridia > Lachnospirales > Lachnospiraceae > Roseburia. Next base: position 2,488 of record JAXJVZ010000166.1, read on the forward strand.
CTAAGCGCTGGGTCTCCCTCTTCTTTCTTTGCCTTTGCTCCCCACTCACTTCCATAGTAGACGCATGGGATTCCAGGCATACCGAATGCCACAGCATAGATAAGCGGCAGATGCTTCTCATTATTTAATATGCTTGCAACTCTTGTAACATCGTGATTATCCACAAAGGATAACAGATGCTTACCCTTGTAAAGAGTCCACTGCTCAGGTCCGAACTGTCTGAGTAATGAATGATTAATCTCAAACATATTCATTGAATTAAAGCTCGAATGAAGTCCCTTATAGCATTCATAATTAGTAACCGAATGAAGCATTGCATCATTCATAATCTGATTGTAATCTCCATGAAGTGTCTCTCCTAAAAGGAAGAAATCAGGCTTTAACCCATCACAGAAGCTTCTAAGTCTTCTCATAAAATCATGGTCAAGACAATATGCCACATCAAGTCTTAAACCATCAATATCAAATTCCTCTACCCAGCCTTTTATTGCTGAAAAAATATGATTAATTACATCCTCATTACGAAGATTAAGCTTTACCAAGTCATAATTTCCTTCCCAGCCTTCGTACCAGAGTCCGTCATTATAATTAGAGTTTCCTCCAAAATCAATTCGTCCAAACCAATTTACATATGGCGAATTCTCTCTGTTCTTAATCACATCCTCGAAAGCCCAGAAGCCTCTTCCTACATGATTAAATACTCCATCTAATACAACTTTTATATCATTCTTATGTAAATTCTTGCATACATTCGCAAAATCTTCATTAGTTCCAAGTCTTGTATCAATCTTTGTATAATCTCTAGTATTATATCCATGTGTATCGGATTCAAATACAGGTGAAAAATAGATAGCATTTGCACCTGTTCCCTTTATATGCTCAATCCAGTCATTAACCTTTAATATTCTATGCTCTAAAACTCCGTCATTCTCAAATGGCGCCCCACAAAATCCTAAAGGATAAATCTGATAAAAAACACTTTCTTCTGCCCACATTATATAGTTCCTCCAAGTAATTGAATTTAGTATATTATATGATAAAACTCCCACACTTTTATCGAGTGTGGGAATCTTTCACACATATACAATTGTATCATTAGTACTAGGAAAAATCTAGTTTTTTATGCCATTCCATTGACAGTTTTATACTTCCAAAGCATTTCTGCATGATTCTGCTCCTCGATCTGAATGTCAGCAAGAAGCTTTCTAATTCCAGG
>JAXJVZ010000167.1:0-6539 GCA_036308285.1 Agathobacter sp.
AATACTAATGCGGCTCCGATAAGGAACCAGACTCCAAATACTACTCCATTAATTTCTTCCATAATCTCTTCCTCCTAACCTATAGTCCCTTTTAGAAACTAAATTTCGAAATTATATTTAAAAAAAGAGACATTCCCCTTGTATTTCCACAGCTTCGTGGTTCAAAGAAAATGTCTCTATAATTTAATGTTTTTGAAAATTATTATGATATAATCATATATCTATGTATCAATTCCCAATACGATCATATATCAAAATATCATATTTCAATATTATTATATCAATATACTATACCTCGAAGATTAAGTCTCCATAACTTGGCATTGGCCACATCTCCTTGTCAACAAGCATCTCAAGCTCATCAACAGGTGCTCTTAATTCATCCATAGCAGTCTTAACTACATCTCTATAATATACAGCCTGCTCTCTTCCTTCTTCCATAGCTCCACCCTGCTCTGTTACTTCCTGTAACTTAGAAAGTGCAACCTTAGTATCTGAAAGCTTAGCTGATACTTCTGTAAGAATCTCTGTCTGAACGGATACATCAGCATCCGGACAAGCAGCCTTAACTGAGTTAAGTGAATTAGCAAGTACTGTTGTGTACTTAACTACTGCAGGGATAATCTGCTTTCCTGCAATATCAATCATAGCCTTAGCTTCGATGTTGATTGTCTTAGCATATGTCTCATACTCAATCTCAACACGGCTCTCAAGCTCAGTCTTTGTAAATACTCCAAATCTCTCAAATGCGCCAACTGATTCAGGTGCAATGTAAGCTGGAATTGCATCAACCATAGATTTGATGTTTGGAAGCCCTCTCTTCTCAGCCTCAGCTACCCACTCATCTGAGTATCCATTACCGTTGAATACAACTTTCTGATGCTCAACTGCATATTTCTTAATTAAATCATGTACTGCAGCATCAAAATCATCAGCCTTCTCTAAAACTTCACATGTATCTGCAAATGCCTCAGCTACGATTGTGTTAAGTACAATGTTAGCCTGTGCAACTGAATCCTGTGAACCCACCATACGGAACTCAAACTTATTACCAGTAAAAGCAAATGGTGATGTACGGTTACGGTCTGTAGCATCCTTCATGAAATCAGGAATTGTGCTAACACCTGTCTCAAGTTTCTCACCCTTTAATGAATGTGTAGCTGAACCAGTGTTTACTAACTGTTCAAGCACATCTCCCAGCTGATCTCCTAAGTATACAGAAAGGATAGCTGGTGGTGCCTCGTTAGCTCCAAGTCTGTGATCGTTTCCTACATCTGCTGCTGATGCACGAAGAAGTGCTGCATGCTCGTCGATAGCCTTTAAGATACATGTAAGTACAAGTAAGAACTGTACGTTCTCATGAGGTGTCTTACCAGGCTCTAAAAGGTTAATTCCATCGTCTGTTGTGATTGACCAGTTATTATGCTTACCAGAACCATTAACTCCTGCAAATGGCTTCTCATGAAGTAAGCACTGAAGTCCGTGACGTCCAGCAACCTTCTTTAAGATTTCCATAATAAGCTGGTTGTGGTCTACAGCTACGTTACACTCTGCATAGATTGGTGCTAACTCGTGCTGTGCAGGAGCAACCTCGTTATGCTGTGTCTTAGCTGATACACCGAGCTTCCAGAGCTCTTTGTTAACATCCTTCATGTATGCTGCAATTCTCTCACGAATTGCTCCAAAGTAATGGTCATCCATTTCCTGTCCCTTTGGAGGCATAGCACCGAAGAGTGTACGACCTGTAAAGATTAAGTCTTTTCTCTGCAAGTATTTCGCACGGTCAACAAGGAAGTACTCCTGCTCTGGTCCAACTGAAGGAGTTACCTTCTTTGATGTTGTATTTCCAAATAATCTTAGTAATCTAAGTGCCTGCTGGTTAATTGCTTCCATTGATCTCATAAGTGGAGTCTTCTGGTCAAGTGCCTCACCTGTGTATGAACAGAAGGCTGTTGGGATACAAAGTGTTGCGCCTGCAGCATCCTGTCTTACGAATGCTGGTGAAGTACAATCCCAGGCTGTATAACCTCTTGCCTCAAATGTAGCACGAAGTCCACCTGATGGGAATGATGAAGCATCAGGCTCACCCTTAATTAATTCTTTTCCTGAAAAGCTCATTAACACTTTACCATTTGGCATTGGTGATGTAATAAATGAGTCGTGCTTCTCTGCAGTTACACCTGTAAGTGGCTGGAACCAATGTGTATAATGTGTAGCTCCCTTCTCAATAGCCCACTCCTTCATCTCATGTGCTATTACATCTGCAGTCTCTAAATCGAGATCTTTTCCTTCATCCATAACCTGATGAAGCTTCTGGTAAACCTTCTTTGGAAGACGTTCTCTCATAACTGAGTCATTAAAAACGTTCTCACCAAAAATGTCTGCAACGTTGAAAAATTCTGTTTCGCTCATAATCTACATCCTTTCTAAATAACAATACATCAATCATGTAATGTTTTATTTTTGTGCTCTAATGTCCTTTATTAACAAAAAAGAGGGCACTCCATTGTAGTGGAACGCCCTCGTTCATTTTGTCTCGCACATTATTTCTGAAACTAAGATAACCTAATCCACTCTAAAAATCAACCCCATTTTTTAATTATATTAACTTTTGTATAAAATGTCGATATTTTTTACATTTTGACTCCCTTTATTTAGTTATAATTCACGATTTTTATTATAACATATAGTTATGATAGCTATTATCATCTTATACTATATTAATTATCATTAACGTCTAATCAATTTAAATCACTATAATAGTTGACATGTTCCGTTTACGGTTTTAATCTATAAATGTTGACAATTTAATATGTACAAAGGAGTAATAGAGTCGTGAAAGAAAAACTCAAACCAAAACTTTTTTCCGTTATAAAGGATTATAATGGAAAACAATTCGCAAGCGATGTTGTTGCAGGTATTATTGTAGCAATTATTGCACTTCCTTTATCTATCGCGTTAGCACTTGCATCTGGTGTTGGACCTGAGCAGGGACTTTATACAGCGATAATCGCAGGATTTTTAATTTCCTTCTTTGGTGGAAGCCGTGTTCAGATTGCCGGACCTACTGCTGCATTCGCTACAATAGTTGCCGGAATTGTTGCCAAAAGTGGAATGGATGGACTTATAGTTGCAACAATTATTGCAGGTGTTCTTCTTATAGTAATGGGATTCTTTAGAGTAGGTAGTCTTATAAAGTTTATTCCTTATACCATTACTACAGGTTTTACTGCAGGTATTGCTGTTACTATTGTAATAGGACAAATCAAAGACTTCCTTGGACTTACTTATGCAGATGGTGTTAAACCTATCGAGACTATGGAGAAATTAAAAGCTGTAGGAACATTTATTAACACACTTAATATCCAGGCTCTTATTGTCGGAGTAGTATGCCTTGCAATTTTAATTATCTGGCCATTTATCAGCCAGAAAATTCCTGGCTCACTTATCGCTGTTATTGCTGGAATCGCAATGGTACAGCTTCTTGACATGAAGGTTAACACAATCGGAGATTTATACACTATAAGTAATAAGCTCCCTGGAATTCATGTCCCTGAATTTTCTTATGAATTATTCAGAAATGAGTTCTCTGACGGATTTACAATCGCTATCCTAGCAGCAATTGAATCACTTTTATCCTGTGTAGTTGCTGACAGTATGATTAACTCTAAACATCGTTCCAATATGGAACTTGTTGCTCAGGGAATCGGTAATATTGGTTCTGCACTTTTCGGCGGTATTCCGGCTACCGGTGCTATCGCACGTACAGCAGCTAATATCAAGAACGGTGGACGTACACCTATTGCAGGTATGGTTCACTCAATCGTACTCGTACTTGTGCTTGTAGTATTAATGCCATACGCTGCACTTATTCCAATGCCAACTATAGCAGCGATTCTCTTTATGGTTGCTTACAATATGTGTGGGTGGAGAAACTTCGTATCTCTTTGCAAGCACGCACCTAAGAGTGATATTACAGTTCTTGTAGGTACATTTGCACTTACTGTTATTTTTGACCTTGTTGTAGCTATCGAGGTCGGAATGATTGTTGCCTGCTTCCTCTTTATGAAGAGAATGGCCGATGAGTCAGAGGTAAAGGGCTGGAAATACTTTGATAATGAAGATGACCCCGACAGCATTGATTTAAGAAAAGTCTCTCAGGGTATACGAGTATACGAAATCAGCGGTCCAATGTTCTTCGGAGCTGCTGAAAATCTTGCCGAGATTACCATAAAGGATTTTACCAAAGTTCTTGTCATGAGAATGCGTGGTGTTCCGGCTATCGATGCAACTGCAATGCATGCACTTGAAGAATTACATAAAAAATGCACCAAAAACAACATTAAGCTTGTATTCTCACATGTAAACGAACAACCAATGCATGTATTTGAAAAAGATGAATTTATTTCAAAGGTCGGAAAAGAAAACTTCTGTCCTCATATTGATGATGCTTTAAATCGTGCTGAAGAAATACTTTCTAATGCAAATTAATTTATTTCAGGAATGCGCAGAAGAAGATGTCAGCAAAGCTGATGCGCATTCCGCAGCAAGAACGCTGGAGCGTTCTTGAAATAAAGCTGTGTATAGTGATTTGGAACTATATACAGCTTTATTTTTTGAAATTTTCATAGATTTGTAGTATAATATTTTATATTTTCCGTTCCTATATTTTTAGATATATTTTGGGGATATATTTCAGAATAAATGGAATATTTGGACTTGTATGTTTAATTACATAATATTGGGGATTAATATTTATGAATAAATCAAAAGTAATTTCATCTCAGATTATTTTTTATTTTCTTTTTGCTTTATTTGTTCTGGCTTTTTTGCCTGATGCGAGCAGTAACCTGTGGCAATCGCTTCATGATTGCGATTATTATGACAGTAATTGGGAAATCCGAAGTGAAACAACCTCTGATTTCGCAGATAAGCTACCGGTGTTTTATCATACCGCAGAGGACGAGCAGGATGTGTGGATTAGCAAGAAACTTGAGAATGTTTCAAACGATGACTGTATTGGATTCTTTTCCTTCCAACAACAGATAGAGATTTTTCTTGATAACGAAAAAGTTTATTCATTTGTTCCTGCTTCGTATGCTAAAAGTAAAACTCCAGGTAACAAATGGAATTTCCTTCCTCTTGAAGAGTCAGATAATGGCAAAACAGTTACCATCCATATTAATCAGTGCTATAACCGCGGAAAGGTTACAATTCCTACCATGTATATTGGAACTCAGTCTGGTATAGCTATATCTTATTTGAAGAATCAATTACCACGTATATTCTTAAGTATTATCATGATTTTTATAGGAATTCTGATTAGTCTTTTCCATGTGATAAAGAACAATCGTACTGCCATAGGTGATTCACTTAAGTGGTTAGCTCTTTTTGCAATATTCCGTGGTATATGGGGACTTATTGAGGGTAACTCTTACTCTTTCTTCGTTTCAAGATTGCTGCTTATCAGTCAGCTTTCTTACATGAGTCTCAAAATTGCTGCAACCTTGTTTCTACAATTTCTTAATGAGTCCTTTTACCATGGTAATAATAAAATTATCCGTTGGTTAACTATTTTTTCAATAAGCGAGTTTTTTGTAACTGTTACATTACAGTTTACCGGAATTGCAGATTTTGCAACTACAATATTCATAACTCATGCGTTATTATTAGTTGCTGGTATGTACAGCTGTGCTGACATAGCATATTCACTTTACAAAAGGCATAAATCCAGCAGGGACAGAATTGCTACAAATCATTACAGCAGCATTTCACAGCTGTTTTGTACAATAATAATTATTATATCATCCCTTGTAGACATGTACCGCTACTACACAACCAATTCTCCTGATGTCGCAAGATTTTGTCGTATTGGAGATTTTCTGTTTGTAATGATTATGTCATTCGGACTGTTTCTTGATTTTGTTAATCTTCTTAAAATGGGACAAAAAGCAGCCATATTCAGAGAGCAGGCCTCTTTTGACCCTATGACTAAACTATTTAACCGCATGCGTTTCGAAAAAGATATTGCAAAAGCAAATAGACATACACTTAACGGACACGGAATAATAGTTCTTGATTTAAATAATCTAAAGCTGTTTAACGACAAGATAGGACATGATGCCGGCGACAACTATATTATATCTGCCAGCAAAATTATTTATGACACTTTCTCAAATCATGGAACAATCTACCGAATCGGCGGAGATGAATTCTGTATTATTACAAAACATCTTTCTAACTCTAAATTTATTGAATTAAGAAATGAGATGGAAAATTTGCTTGATATTGATATTTCACCAGAGGGAGTACCGCCAATGTCTGTAGCGTGCGGATTCGCATTATTTGACTCAAATATAGATGAATCTCTTCATGATACTATGAAACGTGCAGATGAAGAAATGTACCGAAGAAAGAAAGAATTAAAGGGGCTGTAAAACAGCCCCTTAATTATTTGCCTATTAATATTACTTATTAAGCCTTTCCTACAGATCCGAATAATTCCATCTTCTCTTTTACTGTAGCCTTGATAGCCTCAG
>JAXJVZ010000168.1:0-1577 GCA_036308285.1 Agathobacter sp.
GATCAGTTGGAAAGTGGATTCACTGAACCGCATGGTCTCATGATTATGAGGCATGGAAAGATTTGCGCTGAAGGATGGTGGAGTCCTTATGCCAAAAATTTAAGACATGGACAACAGTCACATAGCAAAACATATGCTGCAACAGCGGTTGGAATTGCTTATACTGAAGGATTATTAGAGCTTGATGAGAAGATTATTGATATTTTTCCAGAATATGCTCCTGAAAATCCGTCAGATAATTTGAAGAAAATGACGATTCACCATGTGCTTTGCATGGGAACAGGAATGGTTGCAGAGCCGGAGATTACAGAGGATTGGATTAAAAATTTTCTTCATATGCCAGTAGTTAATGTGCCTGGAACTACATATATGTATAACAACACCAGTTCTTCTTTACTTGGAGCAATTGTGAGGAAAAAGACCGGTCTGGGTTTAGTTGACTTTTTGAAACCAAGACTTTTTGATAAAATTGGAATAAATTGTGATAACCATAAATGGATGACAATGCCAGATGGATTAGAAGCTGGAGGCGGTGGTCTTCTTGCAACAACTGAGGACAATCTTAGATTGATGAAGTTGTATGCTGACGGTGGAGTCTGGGATGGTGAGAGAATTCTTGCTGATGATTATGTAAAAAAGGCTACATCCTTCCAGAATGCATCTGCATCAGAAGCGATTGGTAATCCTCCAGCCAAGGATAATTTTGTGGGGTACGGATATCAGATTTGGATGTGCCGTCCCAAAGGGGTTTATAGAGCTGACGGTGCAATGGGTCAGTTTACAATAGTTATTCCAGATATGGATATGATTATCGCGATTACAGAGAATGCTGCAGGTGGTCATTGGGCGCAGAAAACCCTGGATGTTATGTGGGAGTATCTTGCAAAAATAAGAAGACATGATTCTATTGAAATGGCAGAAAATGAACCTGTTTCTACTATATTAAAAAGGCGCATGAATATGCTTGCTATTCCTAATGAAAAAGCTTCAGCTAGAATAGAACTTGAGCATAAGATTAATGGAAGAAAATATGTAATTAATAATGCTGATTTGTCTGATAATAATGATGGACTTGTGATGACAGAATATGCAGGAGCAAGAATGCTTGTTGGATATCCTGTTCCTCCAGCAGTGGAGGAATTTGACTTCGAGTTTAAGACAGATGAATGTATCTTTAACTATAAAACATCTCAAGAACAAAGAAATTTACATATAGCTATGGATGGAACCAGAAGATTTAACCTTTTTGAGGGACTTGTTTATAGTCAAGCTCTTATGAATGCATTTTGGGAAAATGAGAATGAGCTTCATGTTATTACAAGATGGGTTGAAGGTTGTAGCAGGCAGGAGCGTGTTTTCAAATTTGTTGGGGAAGATGTTGCTACAGTTGAGATTGTAACAAGAGGAAGTACCTTTGTTGAGGGCGAGTCAGAGCCAGTGATTGCAAATGTTTATCTCTAGTACAACGGTTTTTAATTAACTAGACTTTATTGCTTGCCTATTTTCATGATAGCACTGCTCAAAAATCCTCAGCGTAGCCCGCTACGCCTACGTTTTTTGAGTAGCACTCTCATAAA
>JAXJVZ010000169.1:0-4155 GCA_036308285.1 Agathobacter sp.
GCACGCATTGTATCTTCATCATGTTCTACCACAATCAGAGTATTACCTAAATCCTTAAGATTCATAAGTGCACCCAGTAATTTATCATTGTCTCTCTGGTGCAGTCCGATGCTTGGCTCATCAAGTATATATGCCACCCCGACAAGTCCTGAACCAATCTGGGTTGCAAGACGAATTCGCTGTGCTTCTCCTCCTGACAAAGTCGCTGTAGCTCTTGTCAGTGTAAGATAATCAAGTCCGACTTTCTGAAGGAATCCAACTCTTGCCTTTATTTCTTTTAAAATCTGATCACCAATATAATGCTGCTGATTTGTAAGTTCTAAATTCTCTAAAATATTGCATAATTCTTTTACGGAATGAGATGTCATCTCATGAATATTCTCATCACCAACAGTTACTGCAAGAGAGGTCTGCTTAAGTCTCTGCCCATGGCAGGTTACACATGGTGTTATTGTCATAAACTGCTCGTACTCTGCCTTGCCATTCTCTGAACCTGTCTCTCTGTATCTTCGCTCAACGTTTTTAATTAAGCCTTCCCATGTCATATCATAAACGCCTTCTCCTCTTTGGCCTTTATAATATACTTTGAGCACACGATCATCTCCACCATACATAAAGACATCATGAAGATCTTTTGGTATATCTTTAAATGGCATATCAAGGTCTAAGCCATATCCATCTGACAAGGCCTTAAGCATGGCATAGGTATAGCTGTCTTTCTTGGTACACGACTGCCACCCCATTACCTGGACTGCGCCTTCAGATATTGACAATGTCTTGTCCGGAATCATAAGGTCCTCATCAAACTCCATCTTATATCCTAATCCGAAGCAGGTTGGACAGGCACCAAACGGATTATTAAATGAAAAGCTTCTCGGCTCTACCTCATCAATACTTATTCCGCAATCCGGACAGGCGAAGCTCTGTGAAAAATTCATTGGCTCACCGTCGATAATATCAACTACCGCATTACCTTCTGACAAGGCAAAAACATTTTCCAAAGAATCTGTGAGACGTTTTTCAATTCCTTCTTTTACAACCAGTCTGTCTACCACAATATCAATATTGTGCTTTATATTCTTATCAAGCTTTATCTCTTCAGACAATTCATACATGTTTCCATCAATTATTACACGTACATAACCGCTCTTCTTTGCACGCTCTAATACCTTCTGATGTTCACCTTTTCTTCCTCTTACAACTGGTGCAAGTATCTGGATTCTAGTACGTTCCGGAAGGCTCATAACCTGATCTACCATCTGGTCTACAGTCTGCTTAGTAATAGCCCTACCGCATTTTGGACAATGTGGAATACCTATCCTTGCATACAAAAGTCTGAAATAATCGTATATTTCTGTAACTGTTCCAACTGTAGAACGCGGATTCCTGTTTGTCGACTTCTGATCAATAGAAATAGCTGGTGGAAGACCTTCAATTGATTCTACATTAGGCTTCTCCATCTGTCCTAAGAACTGACGGGCATAAGAAGACAATGACTCCATATATCTTCTCTGACCTTCAGCATATATTGTATCAAAAGCAAGTGATGATTTTCCCGAACCTGACAATCCTGTCAGAACAACAAACTCATCCCTTGGAATATCTATGCTCACACTCTTAAGATTATGCTCGCTTGCTCCTCGTATTTTAATGTATTTTCTCTCTTTTTTAGCCATATTCTCTTCCTCGTCTATCTGCGGCATACTATCACCACATAAACATAAGATTCTGAAGTGTAGATTCCTACTCAATACTTCTAACGAAGCAAGTATTAATAGGACATCCTTGCATGCCACGCAATTCCTTGCATAGTATTACACTGGATTTTATCAATCAGCATCTCTGAGATAATTTTTAAGTTCAATAAGTTTATCTCTGTACTCCGCAGCTGCTTCAAAGTTAAGTTCTGCTGCTGCTTTTTTCATCTTCTTCTGAACCTCTCCAATATGCTTTTCAAGTTCCTGACGGCTCATTGACTCTGCATCCTTATCCATACTAAGCTCTTCTGCGGCTACCTTCTTAGAAATTGCTATAAGGTCTCGAACGGATTTCTGGATAGTCTGTGGAGTTATTCCGTGTGCCTCGTTGTATGCTTTTTGAACCTCGCGTCTTCGCTCAGTTACATCTATAGCATTACGCATTGAATCTGTAATCTTATCAGCATACATAATTACATGACCCTCGCTGTTTCTTGCAGCTCGTCCTATCGTCTGAATTAATGAAGTCTCGGAACGTAAAAAGCCTTCCTTATCAGCATCTAAAATAGCAACCAGTGTTATCTCCGGAATATCAAGTCCTTCCCTAAGAAGATTAATTCCTACAAGTACATCAAAGACATCAAGTCTCAAATCCCTGATAATTTCAGCTCTTTCAAGTGTATCTATATCAGAATGAAGGTATTTAACCCTTATTCCAAGTTCTGCCATATAATTTGTCAAATCTTCCGCCATACGTTTTGTAAGGGTTGTAATAAGGACCTTATGATGATCTTTTACCTCTTTATTAACTTCTGAGATAAGATCGTCAATCTGCCCCTCTACCGGGCGAACGGATATCTCCGGATCAAGCAGGCCTGTTGGTCTGATAACCTGCTCTACACGCATTAATTCATGCTCGTCCTCATAAATGTTAGGTGTTGCAGACACAAACAGCATCTGATCTATCTTACTTTCAAACTCTTCAAAATTAAGCGGTCTGTTATCCATGGCCGATGGTAATCTGAATCCATAATCAACCAATGTACTTTTGCGCGATCTGTCTCCTGCATACATTCCCCTGACCTGCGGAATTGTAATATGTGACTCATCAACAATTATAAGAAAATCATCCGGAAAATAATCAATTAATGTATCCGGCATCTCGCCTTCTGCTCTTCCGGCAAGGTGTCTCGAATAGTTCTCAATTCCACTGCAGAAACCAGTCTCTTTAAGCATCTCAATATCAAAGTTTGTTCTCTCTGCAATTCTTTGTGCCTCAAGAAGCCGGTCTTCCCCTTTGAAATACTTAACCCTTTCTTCAAGCTCTTTCTCTATTCTGTCACAGGCTTCTAATATCTTTTCCTGTGGAACAACATAATGTGATGCCGGGAAGAGGGCGGCATGGCTAAGCTGCGCTTTAACCTCTCCTGTTAATGCATCCACCTCTACTATTCTGTCTATTTCATCTCCAAAAAATTCGACTCTGACAGCGGTGTCCGACCGGTCAGCCGGGAATATATCAAGAACATCTCCGTGCACCCTGAATGAACCTCTTTTAAAATCAAGATCATTCCTGCTGTACTGCATGTCAATAAGACCCTTTATTACATCATCACGATCTATTTCCATTCCCGGTCTTAGTGATACCATCATATTCATATAATCATCCGGGCTACCAATTCCATATATACACGAAACTGACGCAATAATAATTACATCCTTTCTCTCAGCAAGTGCTGCTGTGGCAGACAGACGTAATTTGTCTATCTCATCGTTGACTGATGAATCTTTTGCAATATAGGTATCAGACTGCGGCACATATGCCTCCGGCTGGTAATAATCGTAATAAGATACAAAATACTCCACTGCATTCTCAGGGAAAAATTCCTTCATCTCGCCATACAACTGGCCTGCCAATGTCTTATTGTGAGAAATAATAAGCGTGGGCTTATTTAGTGCCTGTATAATATTGGCCATCGTAAAAGTCTTACCAGAACCTGTAACACCTAATAAGGTCTGGAACTGATTTCCTTCCTTAAACCCTTTAACTAAAGCCTCTATTGCCTGTGGCTGGTCTCCGGTTGGCTGATATTTTGAGTGTAATACGAAATGATCCATTCTTAAGCCTCTCTGTCAATTATATATCAACTAATATATCGTTATTTCGAAAACTGTATACTAGTGTCCTCCATGTGTGAATATTATAGCACCCATTATAGCAGACAAACTATAAAATGTACAGCATTTTCCGAATATATGTTCGCATCATTTTAAGAACATCCCAACTTGAGATAAGCTTCCCAGTTTGTCACAATTTACATAGTTTTTAAAACTACATCAAAAAGTTTTGTTTACTTTTTTATCTTGACCACCAAAACCTTAAGTGATATAGTTTGAATATCAAATTAATTTTGGAGGATTAAAATGAAACCTTTAGTTATTGGAAATAAAATTGCAA
>JAXJVZ010000170.1:0-3424 GCA_036308285.1 Agathobacter sp.
ATAGAATACAGTTAGAAAAAGGAGGTTTTCATGAGAATATTAGTTTGTGATGATGATAAAGAAATTGTAGATGCAATTGAGATTTATCTGTTGCAGGAAGGTTATGAAATAGAGAAGGCTTATGATGGCCAGGAGGCTCTTGATAAAATGAAGGAGCAGGATTTTGATTTGCTAATTATTGATGTTATGATGCCTAAACTTGATGGTATCAGAGCAACTTTGCAGGTTAGAAAGGAGAGTAGTATTCCAATTATTATTTTATCTGCAAAGACGGAGGATTCTGATAAGATTCTAGGTCTTAATGTTGGTGCAGATGATTATGTTACTAAGCCTTTTAATCCGCTAGAGCTTGTTGCCAGAGTAAAGTCACAACTTAGAAGGTACACTACTTTATCAAATAATAATACGTCTGATGTTGTGTATAAAGTCGGAGGATTGTGTATTGATGATGATTTAAAAAGTGTAACTGTGGATGGTGAGGAGGTTCGCCTTACTCCTATTGAGTACAATATTTTATTACTTTTAGTAAAAAATAAGGGCAAGGTTTATTCAATTAATCAGATATATGAGGAGATATGGAATGAGGAGGCTATTGGGGCAGACAATACGGTTGCCGTTCATATAAGACATATCAGAGAAAAGATTGAAATTAATCCGAAAGAACCAAGGTATCTTAAGGTTGTCTGGGGAGTAGGATATAAAATCGAGGATAAATCATGAGAGAGTATACTTTAGGAAAAAAAGGCGCAATGGTTGTTCTCCATCAGATGTTTTCGGTTTTGATGGTAGTGGGTATTTTTATTATTGATTATTTTATTTCTCATAATCTTACAGAATGTATTAATGCTGCTGTTGGACTGACTGTAATTGCGTTTTGTGGAAGTTTTATTATGCTTGCTTATCTTACAAATATTACTGGTTATAAGAGTGAAGATGATAAGACGGTATATTATTTGTTTATTGATAAAGTATATTCAGATGTACTTTTGATTGGATTTTTGTTAAGTGTTACTGGTATTTTTTCAATTATTGGCCGTGTAAGAAAAGTTGATTTTGAATTTTCTTCTTTGATTGTTACTGTTGCAACATTAACATATATTTTAGATATTGTTTTTTTGCTCTTTTATCATAGTATTATCAGGCGTATGAAGGGCAACATTATTATTACTCATAGTATAATTTACAAAATTTATTCTTTTATTTGTGAATATCAGAAAAATCATAAGGTTTTTCTTACAAACAAAGGAAAAGAGCGTTATTTAATTACCCAGGCAATTGAGAAAATTGGAAGTGGTGCTCTTGATACCAGGCTTTGTGAAGATGATTTTCATGGACAGGAAAAGGATATTGCAAAGGCTATAAATCATATAAGAGATGGTCTTAATGAGGCTGTAACTGAGAGCATTAAGAATGAGAAAATGAAGGCGGATTTGATTACAAATGTTTCCCATGATATAAAGACACCACTTACTTCTATTTTAAATTATGTGGAGCTTCTTAAGAGAGAAAACCTTGATAATGAAAATGCAAAAAAATATATAAGACTTATTGATGAAAAATCTCAAAGATTAAAGCATCTGGCTGAGGATCTTGTGGATTTGTCAAAGATTAGTTCGGGCAATATTAAGCTTGATATGAATAAAATTGACTGGGTTGAATTATTGTATCAGACAGGCGGGGAATTTAATGAGAGATTTGAACAGAGAAATCTTACTATTGTTACTAAGCTTCCTAGCCATAGTATGAATATTTTAGCAGATGGAAGACAGCTTTACCGTACAATTGAAAATTTGTATACTAATGCAGCAAAATATGCAATGGAAAATACAAGAGTTTATGTAGATTTAACGCAGGATAATAACAGGGCTGTTTTTACTATTAAGAACATTTCAAAAAATGAAATAAAAGTTGAGGGTGGAGATTATAATAATCTTACTGAAAGATTTGTAAGAGGTGAGATTAGCCGTACAACTGAAGGAAGTGGGCTTGGTTTGTCAATTGCTAAGAATCTAACTATTCTGATGGGTGGAACCTTTGAAATTAAAGTAGATGGCGATTTATTTATTGCCCAATTATCCTTTGAAATGATATAATAATGAATGATTACAGAGTTTTGGAGGTATAGAACATGAAATTGTACGAAAATGGCGCGTATCTTATTCAGGGCACAGATGTCGTGATTGATTCGCCAGAAGCAGTTGAAGTAGTAAAGAGCAAAACTGGTAAAGAAATTTCTGCAAGCGAAGCAAAGCAGAATACTATTGCTTACGGAATTCTTAAAGAGCATAATACATCAGGAAACATGGATAAGCTTCAGGTTAAGTTCGATAAGCTTATTTCACATGATATAACTTTTGTAGGAATTATTCAGACAGCACGTGCGTCTGGACTTGAGAAATTCCCTATTCCTTATGCACTTACAAACTGTCATAACAGTCTTTGTGCAGTAGGAGGAACAATTAACGAGGATGACCACATGTTTGGTCTTACAGCAGCTAAGAAATACGGCGGAATTTATGTTCCACCTCATCAGGCTGTTATTCATCAGTTCGCAAGAGAGATGCTTGCAGGTGGTGGAAAAATGATTTTAGGTTCTGATTCACATACACGTTATGGTGCACTTGGTACTATGGCTGTTGGTGAGGGTGGACCAGAGCTTGTTAAGCAGCTTCTTGAGCAGACATATGATATTGATATGCCAGGAGTTGTAGGTATTTATCTTACAGGAGAGCCTATTAAGGGTGTTGGTCCACAGGACGTTGCCCTTGCTATTATTGGTAAGGTATTTGATAACGGATTCGTTAAGAATAAGGTAATGGAGTTCGTTGGACCAGGAGTTTCTAACTTAAGTGTTGACTTCAGAATTGGTGTTGATGTTATGACAACAGAGTCTACATGTCTTACATCTATCTGGAGAACAGATGACAAGGTTAAGGAATTCTATGAGATTCATGGAAGAGAAGAAGAGTACAAGGAATTAAATCCTAAGGATGTTGCTTATTATGACAGCTTTATTGATATTGATTTAAGTGAAATCAGACCAATGATTGCTATGCCATTCCATCCAAGTAATGTTTACACAATCGATGAGTTAAATGCTAATATGATGGACATCTTAGATGATTGTGAGAAGAGAGCTAATGTAAGTTTTGATGGAAAAGTTAAGCTTGATTTAAAGAGCAAAGTCAGAAATGGTAAGCTCTATGTTGATCAGGGAATTATTGCTGGTTGTGCTGGTGGTGGATTTGAGAATATCTGTGATGCAGCAGATATCTTAAAGGGTACATCAATAGGTTCTGATGAGTTTACACTTAGTGTTTACCCAGCATCTACTCCAATTTACATGGAACTTGTTAAGAATGGAGTTGTTGCTAATCTTCTTAGTACAGGTGCAATTGTTAAAACTGCATTCTGCGGACCATGC
>JAXJVZ010000171.1:0-4846 GCA_036308285.1 Agathobacter sp.
CCATCAAATAAGGAAAAATACTTAGGAGATGAAGAGTACTGGAACAGCACTCAGGGTTACCTTAGAAAAGTAATGCAGGACAACAACATCGACTTTGTGGAGGAAGATGGAGAGGCTGCATTCTACGGACCAAAAATTGATATCCAGGCAAGAAACGTATATGGAAAAGAAGATACAATGGTAACAATCCAGCTTGACTGCGCATCAGCAGAGAAGTTTGGAATGTACTATATTGATGAGAATGGCGAGAAGAAGCTTCCTTGGATTATCCACAGAACATCTATGGGATGCTACGAGAGAACACTTGCATGGCTGATTGAGCACTATGCTGGAAAATTCCCTACATGGCTTTGCCCAGAGCAGGTAAGAGTACTTCCAATCTCAGAGAAATACTCAGAGTATGCCGAAAAGGTTGCTGCAGAACTTAAGAAGAATGGTGTAGACGTAACTGTAGATAACAGAGCAGAGAAGATTGGTTATAAGATTCGTGAAGCTCGTCTTGATAAGCTCCCATACATGCTTGTTGTAGGAGCTCAGGAAGAGGAAGAAGGAAATGTTTCTGTACGAAGCAGATTTGCCGGAAACGAAGGAACAAAGAGTCTTTCAGACTTTATCAACCAGATCTGCACAGAAATAAGAACAAAGGAAATAAGGGTTGAGCTTCCAGAGGAAGAGAAGAGCAGATAATTTTTGAAGAATAAAAAATAAAAAAATGAGCATACTATCCATGCGTAAGCAAAGGAGGTATGAATCATGACAAAGATTGATTGTAATGTTGTGAGCTGTTCGTACAATGAAGATCACAGTTGTAGAAGACATGGTATCGATGTAATGGGCGAAGATGCCAAGATGTCATGTGATACTAGCTGTGGAAGTTTTACAAAGCATGCATCACAAAAGGCAAGCAATATGGCGTGCAGTAACTGTAAAGATACAGATATTCACTGTGATGCTACAAAATGTAAATTTAATGAAAAAAGAAAATGTACAGCGGAAAGCATTGGAATTTCCGGTGGACATGCTGACAGTGTAAGAGAGACTGAGTGTGCAAGCTTTGTATGTTAGCCTCCACCACTCTCCACCACTTTTAGCGCAAAAATGAGTGAAAAACACCCCAAAGTATTTATTGCTTTGGGGTGTTTTTTTGCCTAAAAGCCTTGATTTTGTGGGGGGTTAGGGGTATTATATTAAGGAAAGTGGAGGGAAGTGGCATATTTGACCATGAAAGTGGTGTAAAGTGGTGGATAAGTTGATAACATTGTGGAAAACTTATCAACCAGCAAAATAAATGTGAAAGGAGGAAGATGTCATGTTCATGGGCGAATATAATCATTCGGTTGATGCAAAGGGCCGATTGATAGTTCCATCAAAATTCAGAGAACAGCTTGGTAATGAATTCGTAGTTACCAAGGGATTAGATGGATGTTTATTCGTATACTCCAACGAAGAATGGCATCGTATAGAAGAAAGCCTCCGTGAGAAACCACTTACCTCCAAAGACGCAAGAAAATTTATGAGATTCTTCTTTGCAGGCGCAGCTGTCTGTGAAGTGGACAAGCAGGGAAGAATTCTTCTTCCGGCAAATTTAAGAGAGTACGCAGGAATAGACAAGGAAATTGTTTCAGTAGGAGTATACAGCAGAGTAGAAATCTGGAGCAAAGAAAAATACCTTGAGGATAGCGATTACGACGATATGGATGAAATCGCAGAGCATATGGCAGAGTTAGGAATTGGAATATAGTATGGAATTTAAACACTACTCAGTTTTAAGAGACGAAACAATTGAAGAATTACATATTAAACCAGATGGCATATATGTTGACGGAACATTAGGTGGTGCCGGACATTCCTACGAGATATGTAAGCGGTTATCGGATAAGGGAAGACTTATTGGTATCGATCAGGACGAGGACGCTATCGCCGCTGCAAGTAAGAGACTTGAGGAATTTAAGGATCGCGTTACCATAGTTCGAAGCAATTATTCCGATATGAAGAATGTATTAAGAGAACTTGGAATAGAAAAGGTTGACGGAATTGTGTTAGACCTTGGAGTATCATCATTTCAGTTAGATACACCAGAGAGAGGTTTTACATATAGAAGTGAAGATGCACCGCTCGATATGAGAATGGATAACCGTAATCTACTCACTGCAAAAGACATAGTTAATACTTACAGTGAAATGGAACTTTTTAGAATAATAAGAGACTATGGCGAAGACAGATTCGCTAAGAATATTGCAAAACACATTGTAAAAGCAAGGGAAAAGAATTCCATAAATACTACAGGGGAACTCAATGAGATAATAAGAGCAGCGATTCCACAGAAGGTAAGGGCAACAGGAGGACATCCTTCTAAGAGAACTTATCAGGCCATAAGAATCGAGCTTAATCATGAGTTAGATGTATTACAGGATAATTTGGATGATATGATTGACCTTTTAAATGACCAAGGGCGAATATGTATTATTACCTTCCATTCATTAGAAGACAGAATCGTTAAATCTAATTTTAAAAAGAACGAAAATCCTTGCACTTGTCCAAGTAACTTTCCGGTTTGTGTATGTGGAAACAAATCAAAAGGACACGTGGTTACAAGAAAGCCAATTCTTCCTTCAGATGAGGAGTTAGAGGTTAACAGCAGATCAAAAAGTGCTAAGTTACGAGTTTTTGAAAAAAAGGACTAAAAATTAAGGGATAAAGGAGAGCTTAAGGATGAGCAAAACTTATTATATAAATGGAAACGTTGTAAGAGAATTAGAAGAGTCACAGCCAATACGAAGAGATGGTAGAAGCCGTCGTGAAATCGAGGAGGCAAGACGCAAGAAAAATAGAAGAAGAGCAGCAAGACGCAACAGGGAAAATGCTATGGCTATGAGCCGTGGATATGTAGTATTCCTCACAATCTGCGTAATGGCAATCGCTGCTTCGGCAGTATCACTCGTACAGATGCAGTCTTCTGTAACACAGAGAATGAAGGATGTAGCAGCCATTGAGAGCCAGATTACAAGCCTTAGAACAGAAAATGATGCAAAGTATAAGGAAATCAGCACATCAATCGATTTAAACTATGTTAAGGATGTTGCAATGAACCAGCTTGGAATGAAGTATGCAGCACCAGAGCAGGTTGTTTACTATTCAGTAGAGAATGTCAACTATATGGACCAGTACAGTGACATTCCACAGTAGTAGGGAGAACTAAAGTGGCAAAAAAACGAAGAAGACGACCAAGACCTAAAATGAACCGTAAGATGAGAACTAAACTGATAGTATTATTTATGCTTATAGTATTAGCTCTTATCGGTCTTGTAGGAAGACTTATGTACATAGAGTACAAAAGTGGAGATTCATATACGAAGAAAGTGTTATCCCTGCAGTCATACGATAGTGTAACATTACCATTCCAAAGAGGAGAAATAGTTGACTCTAATGGAACCGTGTTAGCTACCAGTGTGGCTGTTTATAACGTTATATTGGACTGTTCGGTAATGACCAGTAAGGAAGAGTATGTAGAGCCTACAATTGACGCCCTGTTACAGTGCTTCGATGAGCTGACACGTGAACAGCTCTTAGATTATGCAAATAACAAATCGGATAGCAGATATATTATATTGGCAAAAAAACTGCCATACAGTGTTATTCAGAAATTTGTAGACATGCAGAATCAGGTCGATGAAAAGGGTAATAAAGTTAATCCCAACATCAAGGGAGTGTGGTTTGAGACAGAATATCAAAGGCAGTATCCTTTTGGGAATCTTGCAAGTTCACTTATAGGCTTTACATCGGCAGGAAATGTTGGAACCACCGGACTTGAAAATTATTACGATTCAACATTGAATGGTGTTAATGGAAGACAGTACGGATATTTAAATTCGGATAATGATTTTGAAAAGACAGTAATTTTCCCGGAAGATGGAGATACACTTGTATGTTCAATTGATGCCAATATCCAGTCCATTGTAGAAAATAAAATAAAAGAATTTAGTGACACATACACCAATAATGCAAGAGAAGGCTTCGGTGCTCAAAATATTGCAATGATTATCCAGAACCCTAATACAGGAGAAATCCTTGCAATGGCAGATTATCCAACCTTTGATCTGAATAATCCAAGAGATCTGACCTGTCTTTATTCGCAGGAAAAAATTGATGCAATGACAGAGGATGAAAGCATGGATGTGCTTAATGGACTCTGGCAGAATTTCTGTGTAACCTCAACTTATGAACCAGGATCAGTTCAGAAACCATTTACGGTTGCGTCAGGACTTGAAACGGGAACACTCACAACTGATATGACATTTATGTGTGATGGTGGAGAGCAGGTGGCAGACCATTTCATTCACTGTGTTAACAGAAGTGGACATGGAATAGAGACTGTGGAAGGATCCCTTATGGATTCCTGTAATGATGCTCTTATGCAGATGTCATACCAAATTGGAGCTGAGAATTTCCTCAATTATCAGTCTGTATTTGGATTTGGTTTAAAGACAGGAATTGACCTTCCGGGTGAGGCAAACACCTCAACGCTTATTTATTCATTGGATAAGATTCGACCAGTCGATTTGGCGACAAACAGCTTTGGTCAGAACTATAACTGTACAATGGTACAGATGACGAGTGCATTTTCATCTCTTGTTAATGGAGGAAAATACTATCAGCCTCATGTTGTAAAAAAGATAACAGATTCATCCGGTAATACTATTTCTACAGTAAATCCAACATTGATGAAGCAGACTGTTTCAGAATCAACAAGTGATATACTAAAACAGTATATGTACAATACAGTAACATCAGGAACAGGTGCAACCGCAAAGGTTGATGGATATTCAATGGGAGGTAAGACTGGAAC
>JAXJVZ010000172.1:0-2490 GCA_036308285.1 Agathobacter sp.
GAGCCACCAGGAGCACGTATGAGAGTTGCTCTTACAGGTCTTACAATGGCTGAGTACTTCAGAGACAGGGGTGGAAAGGACGTGCTCCTTTTCATCGATAACATTTTCAGATTTACACAGGCTGGTTCAGAGGTTTCCGCACTTCTTGGACGTATGCCATCAGCCGTTGGTTACCAGCCAACACTTCAGACTGAGATGGGTGCACTTCAGGAGAGAATTACATCTACAAAGAACGGGTCAATTACATCCGTTCAGGCTGTATATGTACCTGCGGACGACTTAACAGACCCTGCTCCAGCAACAACCTTCGCACACCTTGATGCAACAACAGTACTTGAGCGTTCTATCGCAGAGCTTGGTATTTACCCGGCGGTAGACCCACTTGCATCAACATCACGTATCCTTGATCCACGTATTGTAGGTCAGGAGCATTTCGAGGTGGCGCGTGGAGTTCAGGAGATTCTTCAGAAGTATAAAGAACTCCAGGATATCATTGCAATCCTTGGTATGGACGAGTTAGGTGAGGCTGATAAGCTTGTTGTAAACCGTGCTAGAAAGATTCAGAGATTCTTATCTCAGCCTTTCAACGTAGCAACACAGTTTACAGGACTTGATGGAAAATATGTTCCAATTGCTGAGACAATCAGAGGATTCAGAGAGATTCTTGAAGGAAAGCATGATGATGTACCAGAGGCTTATTTCTTAAATGTAGGAAGCATAGACGAAGTTCGCGCTAAGATGAACTAATCGCCAATCTACAGATAAGGAGTGAGTGTATGGCAGATAATATTTTTAAGGTAGAAATAATTACACCAGACAGAGTTTTCTTTACAGGCGAAGCTGATTTCATAGAGTTTACAGCTGAGTCAGGTGAACTCGGTGTATACAAGAATCATATTCCAATGACAACGGTTCTTGCACCCGGACTTGTAACCATTCACAATGGTGACGAGAAAAAGGTGGCTGCTGTTCACGCCGGATTTGCAGAGATACTTGGCGAGAAGGTAACTCTTCTTGCAGAGTTAGCAGAATGGCCTGATGAAATTGATGCAGAAAGAGCTGAGGCTGCAAAAGAAAGAGCCGAGGAAAGATTAGCAAGTCATGACGGAGAGGTCGACATTAAGCGAGCAGAGTTCGCACTTAAGAAGGCACTTATCCGAATTGACGCAAAAGATTATATGTAAGAAAATCCACCCTCACGGGTGGATTTTTAACCATTGGGGACGGAATTTACTGGCTTTTTTATTGTCCTCAATGGTTAAAGGAAAGATAAGAGAAAAATGATATTTATAGATAGAGAAAAAGTAAGAAAAACATTTGCCGATTATACAGCAAATTACAATGCACAAGATGAAAAAATAAAATTAAAAATTAATCATACTTACAGGGTTGCAGGCCTGTGTGACAGAATCGCCGACAGCATTGGATTAGTAGGTGAGGATAGAGATATAGCCTGGCTTCTTGGAATGCTCCATGATGTCGGACGATTTGAGCAGATAAGAAGATATCACACCTTTAACGATGCAAATTCAATTGACCATGCCAAGCTCGGAGCCGACTTATTATTCAATGACGGACTTATGGAAGAGTATGTTCCAGGACTTTTAGAGCAACCGGAACGGGACTTAGTTGAGCTTGCAATCAGACAGCACAATACATACAGATTGCCAGAGACACTTACAGAACGAGAGGCAACATTTTGCAAACTAATAAGGGATGCAGACAAAATTGACATTTTTAAGGTAAACATCGACACACCAATGGAAGAGATATATGATGTCACCACTGAAGAGATTAAAAACGGCCAGATAACAGATGAAGTACTGGCTGCATTTGACGAGGAGCATTGCATATTAAAAAGCATCAGAAAAAGCGCGGTTGACAATCTTGTTGGACATATATCGTTAGCATACGAACTTGAATTTCCAATCAGCCTTAAGCTGGCAGTAGACCAGGGATACATTATGCAGATGATGAACTTCAAATCTGATAATGAGAAAACCAACCAGCAGATGGAACATATCAGGGACCATATGAAAAAATATATTGAAAGAAATATCGTATACAGATAATTGTACAAATAGTGCGTATTGTGAAAAATTAACTGAAAACCTGTTGAAGGATATAGAAGAATACTAATATAAAAAAGGCGACATTAGATTTCAATAATCAATGCCGCCTTTTAAGCTATTTCATCCATCGGATTTTTTCTCCTTTACTAAATCAGTAATTTTTGTTTTAGACTTCTTCGCTTCTTCCTTTTTACTCGATTTCGTTCTTCCTATGACATTTGGAATTGTACCATATATTCATAAAGTGAGGCTGATACTAATTCATTTTATCCTTTATTAGTTATGTCATGTTTTCCTCTTTTAAAATTCTAAAACGAATGCTTATAAGTATTTTGGTGGTCCGTACCTTCCTTTCTTTGATTTTCTCTTGTGTTTGTTTTTGATAAGTTTATTATAGCACGCATTTAAATAATTGCAA
>JAXJVZ010000173.1:0-1907 GCA_036308285.1 Agathobacter sp.
GCTGGAAATGAAGCCTTCGTGTTTACCCACTGCGATGATCCATTCGTTGATAGGCTTGCTCTCCACAGTCTGCACAAACTTTGGAGAAATGAAAGTGCTGTCGCTGTCCTCATATTTTTCTTGGGCGGTTTTGTTATAAGCAGACATACCATGCTGACCATCAAAATCGGACAGTTCACCGAATACATTTCCCCCATGGTCAATGAAATAATCGTAACTGTGCTTATCTGCAATGCAGTAAATCGGATTTCTCAAAACCAGTTTTGTGGTAGAAGCATTAAATTCTGCTCCAGATGGGGTTCTGTATCCTTCAAGATTCATCTGCTTGGCTGTTGTCTGAATGCTGCGGTTTGTTCTGAACAATGTGTACAGTCGCTGAACCATTCGCTTTTCTTCGGGAATGCTTGCTAAGTAGCTGTAAGCAGATTTTCCTTTTCCGCTTCCTGTAGTTACTCTCTGAACAGTAAATCCCATCGGGGTATTACCGCCGAGCCAACGACCATCCTTCGCCAACTCCATCATGTTATGATGTTGTATCATAAAAGTTGACACCCTATTCTCAAGGATTTTGATATATAATCATAATTAATACGAGAACAGGAGAAAAAAACTATGGCACAGAATCAAAAATCTTATGATAACGAATTTAAAGCACAGGCTGTTAAGCTTGCCCAGGAAATCGGCGGGCATAAAGCTGCTCAGGAATTAGGAATTCCAAAGGGTACTATGTACACCTGGATAAAAGCCTTCAAAGAAGGACGTCTCAGCGCAAACGAAGCGGTTCATACGCCTAAGAATGCTTTATCCCTTAACGATGAGCTTATTGAACTCAGAAAGCGTGTTAAAGAGCAGGATAAAGAAATACGCCGTCTAAAGGAAGAAAACGAATTCCTTGAGGAGGCAAGTGCTTTTTTCGCAGCCAGCCGTCGGAAGTCAGCAAAAAACAGAGACTGATGTTTATTGCAATCAAAACGGACGACGGCAGGATTAAGGGCAAAATTTCTTTTTATTGTAAGGTACTCCATGTTTCCAGACAGGCATTCAACAAATTCCTAAAAACAAAGGATGCTCCTTGGAAATATCAGGCACTGGCAGATGCAATGCTTGATATTTGTAGCGAAGACGAATGTAATGACACTTACGGAAGACTACGTATGTATCAAGCATTACAGCTTAAACAGCCTGAGGGAGTACATATTCCCGGTGAGCGAACTGTTTATCGTGTCATGGAAGAAATTGGCCTTAATCATAAACCTAAACGCAAACCTAATGGTATTACCAAAGCTGATAAAGAAGCCCGCAAATCCGATGATTTGATCAAGCGTGACTTCACAGCTGAAAAGCCTCTTGAAAAGTGCATTACCGATATGACTGAAATAAAAGCTTCCGATGGAAAACTGTATGTTTCAGCTATCTTTGACTGCTATGATTTAGCAGTATTAGGGCTTGCTATGGATACAAATATGAAAGCTACCCTTTGCGAACAAACCTTGGATAATGCCTACAAAGCATACCCTTTGCTCCGTGGAGCCATTCTTCATAGCGACAGGGGTACCCAGTATACCAGCGAGTTATATCGTAAAGCAATCAACAAATATGGCATTCTGCAAAGTATGAACAGTGCCGGTGGCAGATGCCATGATAATGCCAGATGCGAAAGCATGTGGGCACGATTCAAAGAGGAATTGCTTTATGGTCGCTACGATACTACCTCAATGACTGTAGAACAGTTAAAAACGCTTATCTGGAGATACTTCATCAGCTACTGGAATAATCGGAGAATCTGCTCTGCTAATGGTGGCCTACCACCGATGGTTAAGCGCCAACAATACTATGCTTCACTACAGGATGCAGCATAAGGTCGAACATTCTTGAGAAAAAAGTGTAAACCAATATTGACAATATCA
>JAXJVZ010000174.1:0-3399 GCA_036308285.1 Agathobacter sp.
GCAAATATGGGTGTAAATCCTTGGGACGTTCAAATTATCCAGAACGGAATAAGTGTTGAACAGGGTCAGAAGTACGAAGTAACATTTACAGCTTCAGCTACAACTCCAAGAAAAATTGTTGCTGGTGTTCAGAAAACAAAAGATGATTATGCACAGTATGGTCAAGGAGCATTCGATATCACAACAGAACCAACAGAATACACATACGAAGTAAATAATGCTATAACAGACAATAATGCAGGAATTTACTTTAACCTGGGTAAGATGACAGATGTTGACACTCCAGATTCAACAATTACAATTTCTAATGTTAAGATGGTAAAGAAACTTGTTCCTGGAACAACTGTAAAGAAATCATATACATCAGGACGTATCAGCACACAGAATAAGCAGACATTTACATATGGTCTTTTCGAAGCAAGAGTAAGAGTTCCAAAGGGAATGGGATATCTTCCAGCATTCTGGCTCATGGCAAACGATGAAAATGTATATGGTCAGTGGCCACGTTGTGGAGAAATTGACTGTATGGAAGTAATGGGACAGGATACAAGCAAAGCATACGGAACAATCCACTTTGGAAATCCACATTCTGAATCTCAGGGAACATTTGTTACGGAGGATGATGAAAAAGACTTTAACGAAGAATTCCACACATTCTCATGCGAATGGGAGCCAGGAAAAATCACCTGGTACTGTGATGGAGTAAAATTCCACGAAGAAAGCGACTGGTATTCAACAACAGAGGGACAGGGAACACTTACATATCCTGCACCATTTGACCAGCCATTCTACATTATCTTAAACCTTGCAATAGGTGGAAGCTGGGTAGGAAATCCAGATGAAAATACAAGCTTTGAGAACAACCCTTACGAAGTAGACTATGTTCGTGTATACCAGAAAGAAAAATACAATGAGGATGTTAAAAAGCCAGTTAAAGAGGTTGTTATCAGAGATCCACAGAAGGATGGAAACTACATTAACAATGGAACATTCACAACTGCAGAAGAATTAACAGATGACAAGGACTGGAAATTTATGACAGCTCTTGGCGGAGAAGCAACTGCTGAAATTAAAGATAATAAAATATCCATCAAGACAACTAACGAGGGGACTGTTGACTACAGTGTACAGCTTGTTCAGGCTGACATACCTTTAGTAAAGGGTGCAACATATGAAGTATCATTTGATGCAAGCGCATCCGAAGCTCGTACAATGGGCGTTGACATTAAAGCTCCAGATCATGGATATAAGTCATACATGCCACATAAGGAAGAAACTCTTACAACAGAAACAAAGAATTACAAGTACACATTTGAAATGAAAGATGACACAGATGCAAATGGTCGTCTTGAATACAACATGGGTGCAAAAGGTTCAACAGCAGACATTAACATCAGCAATGTTGTAATTAAAAAGATTGCTGATCCAGACCCAAATGCAAAAGAAATCAAGAAAGTCCTTGCAAACGGTAACTATATCTACAATGGCTCTTTCCAGGAAGGAGACAAGCATTTAGGATATTGGGATATCGCAAAGACCCAGAATGCTTCAACATATGTATCAGGATATTCTGATGGAAGAAGATTCTGCTTAAGAAGTACAGATGGAAAACCAGCAAAAGCAACACTTTCACAGGATGATTTAACTTTTACAAATGGAAAACCTTACACATTAAGCTTTACAGCAAGAGCAAAAGAGGATACAACATTAGCAGTATCTTTAGGTGGAAAGAAGTACAATGTAAATGTTAAAGCAAATACAGATGAGATATATACAATTAAACTTCCTTCAACTGCAGCATACACAGACCAGAAATTTGCAATCAGACTTGAGTCAACTCAGGAAGTATCAATTGATAATATTAAATTAGTAGAAGCTGCTCTTATTAAGAACGGTTCATTCAATGATGGATTATCAGGATTCAGTCCATATGTAGATACTTCTGCAGCTGCATCATATGTAGTTGACAGCTTAAAAGAAGATAATGCACTTTCATTAACAGTTGATAAGACTGGTGATGCAGACTGGAAAGTTCAGGTTAAGCAGGAAAATGTTCCACTTGTAAAAGGACATAAGTATAAGCTTACATACAAAGCAAAATCATCAATTGACCGTGATATAAGAGTAATTATGCAGGGTGGTGAGTCTCTTGGATGGCCAGTATACTCTGAAGATAAAGTTACTGCTCTGACAAAAGATTTCAAGACATTCGAGCAGACATTTACAATGAATGAAGATTCTGATAAGGCTGCATTCTTAAGCATCTGTCTTGGAAATGTAACAAAAGAAATTAACGACCAGCATGTAGTTGTAATCGACGATATAACACTTGAAGACCTAACAGCTTCTGATAGTTCAGATGAGGACAGCTCTGATGATAATAATGCAGTAACAGAGGATACCGATGAACCAGCAGATATCAAAGTTGAAAAATCAGACAATATTGATGTATACAACTTCATTGACGCTGTAAACACTGGAGCAGACGTTGTAATCCCAGTTACAGATTCTAATGGAAAAGAATTATACAGATGGACATTTGAAAACAACGATATCGATTTAAGCAAGATTGAAGGAATGACATCTCTTGACTTAACTGTTGAATTTACAACAGCTAAGGACGAGAAAATTCAGTCACTTGTAAACAGTGTAGGTAAAGCTGTGTTCATCGAGATTCCTAACTATAATGGAGATCTTCCAGGAAAAGCAACATTAACAGTTCCTGTGGATAAGAAGTATAAAAATGGACAAAAAGTATACTTATACTACTACAATGAGAAAACAAATACTGTTGAAAAAGCAAGTGATGCACTTACAGTTACAAATGGAACAGTAGATGTTGAGTTAGGACACTGCTCAGTATACTTCCTTTCTGATAAGGCTGATATCGAGATGAAAAAGACTGAAAACAAACCAGCTACAACTCCAAATGCAAAGCCTAACACACCAGCAGCTCAGAAACCTGCTAAGGCACCAAAAACAGGTGATACAGCATTACCAATCGTATGGCTTTTTGTAATTGCATTAGGCGGATTAACATCAATTTATGAAATTAAAAAATTAAAGAGAAATTAATCTCTTTCCTGAGGATGGTTCTTCGTTAATGAGGACCATCCTCTTGAATTTTCTTGAAATTCCCACCATTGTATAGTACTATGGTATTAGTAGCATTCGTATAACTTATAATTATCATTTTTCAAACATTTTTCATATTGGAGGGAAACATATGGAACTAGTTTATACAACAGATGATTGTATCGGCTGCAATAAATGCATCCGAGTATGTAGTTGCATCGGAGCCTGTATTTCCACATCTGAAAATGGACGTGACCGGATTACCGTTGATCCAACAAAATGTATTGCATGTGGAGCCTGTATAGATGCCTGTGAACATAATGC
>JAXJVZ010000175.1:0-3290 GCA_036308285.1 Agathobacter sp.
CTATCATATTTTTCCATAAAAAGCTCTGGTCTTGCCATTCTGAAGCGATAGATACTCTGCTTAACATCTCCTACCATGAAGATATTATTATGTCCGATATTTTCTCTTGAAATCGCTCTCATGATATCTTCCTGTACCTGATTACTATCCTGATACTCATCTATCATTATCTCTTCGAACTGCTCACGGAATTCCACTGCAGTAGAGGTAAGCTCTTTGGTCTCTTCATCCACTAAGATTTTCAGTGCAAAATGTTCTATATCTGAAAAATCTGCAATATGCATTTTCTGCTTTTTATCCTGCATTAAATCAAAATATGATATTGCAAGTCTTACTAATTCATCTACAGCTTCTTTCTGATTAGAAATCTGTTCAAAGATTTCCTGGGACGATTTATTAAAATAAGCTTCTTTTAATTTACCAATTTCTTCTTTTACAGAATTTCTTCTGTCTCTTACATAATCTCTCGTTTTCGGGTCAGCCTTCGATTTTCCACCTGGAGCTGATTTCATTGAAATTGAGCTTACAAATTTCTGTAAATCATCAAATGAATTTAGTTCATCAAGATTTTCAAACTGCACTAAATCATCAGCAATCAGGGCCGCATATTTTTCTAATCCGTCTGTTTGTTGTGCAATTTCAGAAATATCAATTAATTTATCCTTCAAATCGCTTAATATACGAATTGAATTCATTACTATCCCTTTGATAAATTCTGACTCTAAGAGCTCTGCTACATCTTCTACGTTATAAAGCTTTCCTAACGATTTCATCCATTCTTTAGGCCATGAGTCACTGCAGGCCATTTTATATATGTCAGAAACCATACAGCGTACATCGTCATCACTTCTGCTGTTTGAATATTTATCAACAAGTGCAATGAATTTCTCATTTTCTTTGTCACCATAATTTAACTCAAAAAGCTCATCCATAACATCCTGTTCTAACAGCTTTATCTCACCTGGATCAGCGATTCTAAAATTAGGGTCAAGATTTATTTCTCCAAAATGATTTCTTACTACATAAAGGCAAAAGCTGTCGATGGTTGAAATCTGGGCATTATGAATTAAAGCAGCCTGTTTCTCAAGGTTACTATCCTGTGGATTTTCTTCCCTTTTATTCTCAATAGCACGACTAATTCTCTCTCTCATCTCTGCCGCAGCTGCCTTTGTAAATGTCACGACAAGGATTTTGTCAATGTCTACTGGTGGAGTATCCTCCGTTATTCTTTTGATTATTCTTTCTACTAAAACTGCTGTCTTACCTGAGCCTGCAGCGGCAGAAACTAATATATTTCTATCTCTTAAATCTATTACCTTCTGCTGTTCTTCTGTCCATTTTACACCCATAATTATCTTCCTTTAGATTTCTCAAGTGCTATATCTTTTTCCATAATCTCAAGTATCTCTTTTTTATTTATTGACTCTTCTTTTTGGATATTTAATCCTGGTATCTTTGAATTAATTTTGCAAACAGCTTCATACGGGCAGTAACTGCACGATGTACGCTGTCCCTGTTCAACAGGAGATACCCTAATCTCACCATCATAGATTCTTCGTCCTATTTCCTTAATCTTTGTATTAGCAAACTCTCTTACTATTTCAAATTCTTCTTCAGATGAAATCTGTGATGTTGCGGCCGGAGTTCCGTCTTTTTTAAGCTTTACTTTTATGACATCTGATTCCGGATTTGTCTCAACGTCCAGTGTATTATCCAAAGCCAGATACATATCATCTGTGCCGTTTATCATTCCACTTGGAATCAGTTCCTTTAACAAAAGCTTCTCTAATTCTTTATCCGAAAGCTGTGCATCTGTCTTTATAACAGGTTCATCAATATGATAATAGAGGATAGCACCTGGTTTTATGCTGGCATCTTTGTTTAATTCTTTGTTGGCAATTGCGGCATTAAGATAAACGACAAGCTGTAGCTGGCGGCCTCGGTATAGCTCGACAAGATTAAAATCCTTTGCACCTGACTTATAATCAATCACCTTGACGTATATGTCACCCGTCTCTTCTGACTTATGCTCGTCTACCCTGTCTATTCGACCTGTAAGCAGGATTTTTTCCTTTTCCCCTATATCAAATGCAAGAACGTCTTCAGACTCGTCTAAATGGCCTGAAATCTCCTCAAAAGACACCTCGAAGTTTGTTGGAATGAATTCTCCTCTTCTAACCTGCTCTGTAAGTGCCCATACAGTCTGTCCAAATATCTTTTGCATCTTTGACACCTGATACTGATTAGCTGCAGTTTCATACGCACTTAAATTATAATATCCTTCGACAGCCTCGTTTATTGAAGCTTCAGATAATTCTTCCCGCTTTTCATCCGGAACATTAAACCAGTCAAATTCGGACTCTTTTAATTTAATACTGTATTTATATAATGCATCATGATATATATTTCCAATATCGACATTTAAGAATGCGTATTCCTCTCTCTCCTTAAGCTTCAGACCGTATTTTAAGTAATGTGAATATGCACAACGGCTAAACTGCTCTAAGCGGGTTACACTTCCCTTTAGGGTATCTCCATATATTGCATGTGCTACTACCTTACTAATTGGATCATCCTTATATGTAAGGTATCTTGCCTCAATATAATTATTAAATTCCTTCCTATGTGTATCGCTCTCTTTGAACCATCTTGCAATCTCATACCATTTATCGTCATGAGGTCCGTTTAATAAATATTCTCTTGCTGCATCAATTGTTGAAGTATCCGGCAAGCTATCTATCTCATCTATAATTTCCTCTTTAAGCTCCGGGAACAGTCTTTTTATTGTTCCGATAAGGTATGATGGACTGCTTGATTTCCCATCACTTCCTGTTCGCGAGTAACTTATATATAGCTTTTGCGATGGCTTTGTCATATTGATATATAAATAGTATCTCTGAATAAAAGACTGTTCTCTTGCTCCTGGTGCAAGCTCTATATCAAATGATTTGAGCATTTCTCTTTCGTACTGTGAAATTATTCCAGGCTTACCTGCACTCTTTGGCACTATTCCATCATTTACGCCCACGAAAAATAAAATCTTTACACCGTTTAATCGTGTTCTTTCTATGTCACCCAGAATCACATTGTCATATCCCGGTGGAATTGTAGCAACCTCTGCCGCATCAAAGCCTGCATCCAGCACTTCTTTAAACTCTTCAATTGATAAAATTTCATCACCTAGAAGCTGAACATATTTCTCAAATAATGACATAACGATTTCATATATCTGCTCGTATTCTTTTGCCTTTATCTGCTGTCCTTCGTTCTGATACTCCTGACTTCTTCCA
>JAXJVZ010000176.1:0-6777 GCA_036308285.1 Agathobacter sp.
GTTCTTTCAGCTGCAGCACTTACTTATGTAGCTGCGTTATTCTCATCAATTTTACAGTTGTTACGACTTATATTAATTGTTCAGGGTGGAAACAGAAGAAGAGATTAGTATGAAAACAATAGATAATGATATTAAAAATGGTTCTTTTAGACAGATATATCTTTTGTTTGGTGAAGAACGTTACCTCATAAAGCAGTATAAGGATAAACTGATTAAAGCCATGGTGCCAGAAGGCGATACGATGAATTTTAATACCTTTGAAGGCAAAGATATTAATGTAAATGAGGTAGTTGATTTGTCGGAGACATTACCTTTTTTTGCGGACAGGCGCCTTATTCTGATAGAAGATAGCGGATTACTTAAAAAAGGCGGAGAAGAACTTGCTGAGTATTTGAATGAAATTCCGGAGTCAACCTTTTTTATTATGGTTGAAGATGAAATTGATAAAAGGTCAAAATTATATAAGTCTATCAATAAGAATGGCTGTGTTGTGGAATTTGGTCAGCAGACAGATGAGCTTCTTGCAAGATGGGTTGGCAGCAGAATTAGAAAAGAGAAAAAGGGCATGAGCCAGGAGGCGTACAACCTTTTTATTTCCAAGACTGGAACTGATATGGAGAATATCGATAAGGAGCTTGAAAAACTCATTTGTTACTGTATAGATAAAGACATGATAGAACTAAGTGACGTGCAAGCAGTAACGACAGAACAGACTCAGAATAAGATATTTGAAATGGTAGATGCTATTACAGCTCATGAACAAAAAAAAGCATTGGATTTATATTATGATTTGTTAGCTTTAAAAGAACCTGCTATGAGAATAATGTATCTTATTACAAGACAGTTTCAAATTCTTATGGTAGTTAAATCAATGTCAAGCCGCGGCTTTGGCAGTGAAGAGATTGCACAAAAGGCAGGCTGTCCCAAATGGGCTTTAAGAAAGTATCAGGGACAGTGCAGGAATTTTACTATAGACCAGCTGAAACAGGCTGTAAAAGATGGTGCTGATTTTGAGACAGCAGTCAAGACCGGACAGATGAATGATCAGATGGCAGTAGAGCTGTTTATCGTTAAATATTCATCAGTTAACTAAAAACTATATAAAGTGATATATAAAAAACCCATCAGAATGACGGCTCTGATGGGTTTAATATTTATTCTTTATATTCTATAGGGTGTTAGAATATTGCTAATTAAGCGATACCGTTAACAAGTTTGCTTAAACGGCTTACTTTTCTAGCAGCGTTGTTCTTGTGGTAAACACCTTTTGAGCAAGCGCTTTCGATAACTGAAGTAGCATTCTTAAGCTCAGCCTCTGCAACAGCCTTATCGTTTGCAGCAACAGCAGCCTCAACCTTCTTAATTGATGTCTTAACCTCAGATCTGATTGCTTTATTTCTAGCAGCTCTAACCTCTGTAACTAAAATTCTCTTCTTAGCAGATTTAATATTAGCCAACTCGTACACCTCCAAATTAATTATTTTGATTATATTTTCATTAAGTATTTGTATTGTATTGGAACAGACACGGACGCTCCAACACACACTAGAATATAATATTCCAAGCACCATATTATGTCAATACATATTTAGTAAAAAAATGCAAAAAATATTACAAACATTATTATATCGTGGAGGCCTGGATAATGGAAGTAGAAAATTTCCAGATAAGAACAGATCTTGCCTTGGAATCGCAGGAAAGAATTAGAAAAAATAATGAGAATTTAAGGGGCATAGATTTTGAAGAAAATTTAAGAAAAAATGGAATAAATGTAAGTGTTGTAACGATCAGTACAGAAAATGCTGCCAAGAGCATGGGTAGACCAAAAGGAAAATATATAACAATAGAAGCTCCACAGATGTCATCGGAGGATAAGGACTATCATAGAGAAGTATCAAATGAATTTGCCAGGGTACTTTTAGAGCTTATAGATGGAAAGGGAATAAAAAGGCATGAAGTAGGAATTTTAGTGGTTGGTCTTGGCAACAGAGATGTCACACCGGATGCCTTAGGTCCGCAGGTGGTGGACAATTTATTCATAACAAGACATATTATGAAAGAATATGGAAAGTACGCCTTTGGCCAGGAAATTACAAATCGTATCAGTGGTCTTGTTCCAGGTGTTATGGCACAGACTGGTATGGAATGTGTGGAGATAATACGAGGTGTGGTAAATGAAACAAAGCCAGATGTTGTAATAACTATCGATGCACTTGCTGCACGCAGTACAAAAAGACTTGGTCGAACAATTCAAATAACAGATACTGGAATTGTACCAGGCAGTGGAGTTGGTAATCATAGAAATGCAATTAACAAAGAAAGTCTTGGAATACCGGTTATTTCTATTGGAGTGCCAACTGTGGTTGATGCGGCAACAATAGTATCAGATGCTGTTAGTACAACACGTGATCTGACTGAAAAAATTATGACACCACAGCTGTTTGGAATGTTTGTAACCCCAAAAGATATAGACGATACGATTAAGCAGCTTAGTTTTTTATTGTCAGAAGGCTTGAATATGGCATTTTGTAATGAGACAAATATGTGAAATGGTATAAATGAATATTTTAAGGCATAAGTATTATATATCAAATTAAAAGGTGGTCATGCTTTGAGAAAGATAATACTGATGTTTTTTGCTATAACGTTTATTATTGGTTTGACATATTTTTTTAATATTAAGAAAGAACCAGTTGAAAAAGACGAGGATGTAAGCCTTATGGTAGCTGTTGAGAATGAAAATGTGACAAAGGAATATGAGTGTGGAGATGTTGATTTAAACTCAATTGATACGGCGGCTGAGGATTTGAAGAAAAGGTTGGCAGAGCCTGCGATATCTAATGTTGAACCAAATGCATCACTAATAAATTTTGATAAATTATATGATTTTGATTATTTATGTCAGAATTTTTATCAGATTGATAATACTACAACGACAAACAGTGCTCAGTTAAATTATGATAAACTGATGAGCTTTGAAATGGCTATAGATGAGACTGTTGAGGGTCCAAATATATTAATATACCATACTCATTCGCAGGAAGGCTATAAGGACTCTGTCCCGGGAGATGCGTCAACTACAGTTGTTGGTGTAGGAGAATATCTTAAAAAGCTATTGGAACAGGAGGGGTTTAGGGTTTTACATCATACAGGGGAATATGATGTAGGAAACCGTAATCGTGCATATTCGAAAGCAGCGCCTGATATACAAAAAATACTGTCGGACAATCCTTCAATACAGGTTGTTATAGATTTGCACAGGGATGGAATACCAGAAAGTACTCATCTTGCAACAGAAATAGAAGGGCGTCCAACTGCAAAGGTTATGTTTTTCAATGGATTATGCAAGACTACCAGCCAGGGAAATCTGACGAATCTGGCTAATCCTTATCTGGATTCCGATTTAGCATTATCATTTCAATTACAGCTTCAGGCAGCACAGAAATATCCCGATTTGACAAGAAAAATTTATCTCAAAGGTTATAGGTATAATATGCACATGTGTCCGAAATCTATTCTTGTAGAGGTTGGAGCACAGAACAATACAGTAGAGGAAGCGATGAATGCAATGATACCGCTTGAAGATGTATTATCTGATGTATTAAGGTAGCTTGAATTTGGTAATGATAAAGTATAAACTTGTAGTAAAGAAGAATATTTACTGGGGGTGTAGAAATGGTTGATTATACAGAAGGTTCTGGAAAACAGTATCACACAGGAGTTGGACCCGGGGATGTGGGAAGGTATGTAATACTCCCGGGAGACCCGAAAAGATGTGCAAAAATTGCAGAGTATTTTGATAATCCTGTGCTTGTTGCTGACAGCAGGGAATTTGTTACATATACTGGAACAATTGAGGGAGTAAAGGTTAGTGTTACATCAACAGGAATCGGAGGTCCGTCTGCAGCTATTGCAATTGATGAGTTGGCAAAATGTGGTGCAGATACATTCGTAAGAGTTGGAACCTGTGGTGGAATGCAGGAGGAGGTTAAAGGTGGAGATTTAGTAATTGCCACCGGAGCTGTAAGAATGGAGGGGACAAGCCGTGAGTTTGCACCCATAGAGTATCCGGCTGTCCCGGATATTCATGTTACAAATGCACTTATGAATGCAGCGGATAGACTTGGTATTAGTAATCATGTAGGAGTAGTGCAGTGTAAAGATTCCTTTTTCGGTCAGCATGAGCCGGAGATAATGCCGGTAAGCTATGAACTAGAGAATAAGTGGCAGGCATGGCTTAGAATGGGATGTCTTGCATCCGAGATGGAATCGGCAGCATTATTTATAGCCGGAAGTTTTCTAAGGGTAAGAGTGGGCTCGTGTTTTTTGGTTGTGGCAAATCAGGAGAGAGCAAAAAAGGGGTTGCCAAATGCACAGGTTCATGATACAGAGCTTGCAATAAAAACCGCAGTTGAAGCAATAAGAGAACTGATAAAGAAGGATAGTGGAAAATAGAATTATGGATAACAGAGAATTGATTGATATAGCTGCAAATGCCAGAAAAAAAGCATATGCTCCGTATTCAGATTATCTTGTCGGAGCTGCACTTTTAGATAAATCAGGAAATGTATATACGGGATGTAATATAGAAAATGCAGCATATACTCCAACGAATTGTGCAGAGAGAACTGCCTTTTTTAAAGCAGTAAGTGAAGGTGTGAGAGAATTTGATAAGATTGCAATAGTTGGAGCAATGAAGGGGATAGAAAAGCCTGACAAATGTCCACCCTGTGGAGTGTGCAGGCAGGTGATGATGGAATTTTGTAATCCAAAGACCTTCAAGATTATCCTATCGGATGAGAAGGACAATATATATGAATATACATTAGAAGAAATTCTTCCAATGGGGTTTGGACCAGATAATTTAAAGTGATGACAAGGAGAGTGAAATGAAAGAAATACTAAGAATTGTAGACCATACATTATTATTGCAGACAAGTACATGGGAGGAGATTAGGCTTATTTGTGATGACGCGATAAAATACCAGACTGCTTCGGTGTGTATTCCACCATGTTATGTAAAGCAGGCACATGATTATGTTGATGGAAAGATTGCCATATGTACTGTAATCGGATTTCCTAATGGGAACTGCACTACAGCAACAAAGGTATTTGAGACTAAAGACGCCATTAAAAATGGTGCAACAGAGATTGATATGGTAATAAATGTAGGCCAGCTTAAAGCAAAAAATTACGATTATGTATTAGATGAAATCAGGCAGATAAAGGCTGCGTGTGGAAATTTGATTTTGAAGGTGATTATAGAGACTTGCCTTCTTACAGAGGAAGAAAAAATCAGGATGTGCCAGATAGTTACAGAATCAGGAGCTGATTATATCAAGACTTCTACAGGATTTTCAACAGCGGGAGCAACCTTTGATGATATTGAGCTTTTTTCAAAAAATGTTGGAAAGAATGTGAAAATCAAAGCTGCAGGAGGAATCTCATCAATCGATGATGCAAGGAGATTTATTGAGCTTGGAGCAGACAGACTTGGGACAAGCCGAATAGTGAAAATTGTAAAGAATGAAGGACAGATATCAGGCTATTAAATTGGAGGATATTGTGAGATTTAAGAGAGTTTTTACCATAGTAATAGATTCAATGGGGATTGGAAATGCAACTGATGCAGCAAAGTTTGGGGACCAGGGTGCTGATACCTTAGGACATATTTCTGAGACAGTGGATGAATTTAATATCCCAAATCTTGCTGCTCTTGGAATTGCAAATTTAAAGCAATTAAGGCAGGTTAAGGCAGTTGCCTGTCCAAAGGCATATTTTTGTGCCTTAAATGAACTTAGCAATGGCAAGGATACAATGACGGGGCATTGGGAGATGATGGGAATACATACCACCAGTCCCTTTGTTACATTTACAGAAACAGGTTTTCCGGAAGAACTGATAAGAGAACTTGAAAAACGTTTTGGGAGAGAGATAATCGGAAACAAGTCTGCAAGTGGAACTGAGATTTTAGACCAGCTTGCAGAGCAGGAGATAAAAGAAAATAAAGTTATTGTTTATACATCAGCGGATTCAGTTCTTCAGATTTGTGGAAATGAAAATCATATGGGCCTTGATACCTTATATAACTATTGCAAAATTGCAAGAGAGATTACTCTTAAGGATGAATGGAGAGTGGGGAGAGTAATTGCAAGACCATATGTAGGTGAGAAAAAAGGTGAGTTTGTAAGAACAAGTAACCGACATGATTATGCTCTTAAACCTACAAATGCCACAGTGCTTAATGCATTAAAAGATTCAGGATATGATGTTATTTCTGTGGGAAAAATCAATGATATTTTTGATGGTGAAGGAATTACAGAGTCAAATCATTCTGACAGCAGTGTACACGGAATGAAGCAGACGATAGAGATTGCCAAAAGAGATTTTACAGGTCTTTGTTTTACTAATCTTGTAGATTTTGATGCATTGTGGGGACATAGAAGAAATCCAGTTGGTTACGCAGAAGAAATTGAAAAGTTTGACGTTTTATTGGGAGAGCTGCTGGAAAATTTAAGAGATGATGATCTTCTAATAATTACGGCTGATCATGGAAATGATCCGACTTATAAGGGAAGTGACCACACAAGAGAAAAAGTGCCATTTATCGCATATTCAAAAGCATTTAATCAATCTGGTAAGTTAGAAGAAGCTGATACCTTTGCCATAATTGGTGCTACTATTGCTGATAATTTTGAAGTTAACATGCCTGATGGAACAATAGGATATTCTATATTAGATAGGCTTAACTGAAAAAAGATTAAAATGGAGCGATAA
>JAXJVZ010000177.1:0-2301 GCA_036308285.1 Agathobacter sp.
GGGAAGAAGCTTTGGATATAGCTTATGATAAATATTAGCGCACAAAGCAGCACTACTATTTTTATCACATCATATATGAAAAACTGAATAGAACCACCTATTCTTCCATTAATATCCAAGCCTAGCGCACTCAATAAATTGCCTATCAAATCTTTGAGCCATTTCATTCCAAGAAATTGCTCCTGAATAAATGTCCACATTATTTTAAAAATTCCTCAATTTCACTACTATTAAGAACCTTTCCCATTGACACAACTTTTTCATCTACAACAAGAGCAGGCATACTCATAATTCCATAGCTTCCAATCACAGCAAAATCTGTAATGTATTCTACATCTGCATCCACACCAGCATTTGCTACTGCTTCCTTTGTGTTTGCAAGAAGTGTCTCACATTTACTACATCCACCACCTAATACTTTTACGTTCATTTTAATAACCATCCTTTCTCAATCATACTTACAATTTTCTTAGTTTCCTGTCTTACAACAGACTTTTGAATCATTTCCATACAGAGGATTCATATTACAAGTAATAGAAGCAATATAATCCTTATATTCTTTAAACTTTTCACAGTTAATGGAATAATGCTGCCACTTTCCAGCTTTATAAGAAGTCACCAGATTGCAATCCGAAAGAACCTTCATGTGGTGTGACAAAGTTGGCTGGGTCACCTGTAATTCTTCCAAAAGGTGACATCCACACTTTTCTCCCTGTGTAAGCATTTCAATAATTCGAAGTCTATTTGTATCTGACATCGCTTTACAGATTGTTGCAACTTCTTCTCTTGTCATATAAATCTCCTCACATAGATTGATATCTATGTGTAGATTATCACACATATAGATATGTGTCAATGTGTATTTTACCTTTATATTTTTTAATCTCCATCTTTATAATCTTTACAATGCCCAAAAATTGTACAACTCAAATGAAACAATAAATACAAAATACAAAATTGATAAAATGCTCCAAATATATTTAACTGCAATTGTTGTCTTTTTCATTTCCTTTGTTCTTATGGTATTAAAGCCTAAAGCAATTCCATTTGTCAGGGAAGCAAGACCAAGTAATGCAGCAAAAATGGATATTAGCACCATCATGCCATGATTTATTGCTACTGTTGTACTTACATATCCAAAAAGTAATACTACTGTTGCAGCATAAAGCATCTGCATGAGTGTTATCTGCATATTATAATGTTTGTCACTTTTTTTGATTTTTCTGATAATAAATATGATTGCTTTTATAAGCAAAGTAACAATACAGATAGCGCCTAATATCAGGACAGAAACAAGAAATGTGGATCAATGGATGTATGTTCCATACCGAGTGGCTTAAATATGTTCTTTTCAACATAATCGGCATATGTCTGGCCACTTACACATTCAACAATATATGCGGCAAGTGCAGTTCCCCAGTTTGAGTATGCTGTAAATTCTCCTACGTGATATGCCTGATAACATTCACATGCCTTTACGGCCTCCTCAAGGCTGTCGTATAATTCATCTTCCCTGCATCCGTCCTGTTTTTCATAGAAGCTTTCCTGAAAGCCGGCATTGTGACTCATAAGATTTTTCATTGTAATCTTCTCATCCTCATACTGAAGCTTTGTGAGAAATCCTTCCGGAAGATATGCTCTGATATCTGTATCCAGGTCAATATTGCCACGTTCGCATTGTTGCATGACCGCAGTCCACACAAGAAGCTTAGAACAGCTTCCCCATTCATAAACAGTTGAAGCATCTGCTTCTACCTGATTTTCTATATCAGAATAACCGTAGTAGTTACTTGTAATCAGTCCATTTTTATCAAATACAGCAACCTCGCAGGATGCAAGCCCTTCTTCATAAGTTTCTATATATGAATCGAGTTCATTATCGATCTGGCTGTAAGTAATGCCTGATGGCGTCGATAGTTCCTCTGCTGATACTGTTATTGGGGTTACAAAAACGGAAAGTGCTATTAAAACAGACAACAATTTCTTCTTCATTAATTTGCCTCCATAAATATTCATTAGTAATTTTTATTTGTTCAAGTGCCAAAATATGCTAACGTACGTTTTCTCCATTTTAGCTAACGTTCGTTACTTCTGTCAATATACTATTACTTATAAAAACTTAACGAAGGCTTAATATTTCCCAAAAATAACTTTCTTATAAAAAATACCGCCCTGCAAATTTGCAAGACGGCATAATATATGTTTTGCATCAATCACACTACACTAAGGAGTGTTCTTTTTTATAAAAGAAATTGATAATTTTCTAGCATTTTCAGAATCTTCTCCTTCATATCCGTGCCC
>JAXJVZ010000178.1:0-9978 GCA_036308285.1 Agathobacter sp.
CTTTACTTGCTCTGTCTCTTACATTAACTACATCTAAAGTCTTGTAAGTTGTTGTAGCAGGTGCCTGTGGCTGCTGTTCCTGCGGCTGCTGTGGCTGCTGTTCCTGCGGCTGCTCTGGCTGCTCTTCCTGTGGCTGCTCTTCCTGTGGTGTCTCCTCCTGTGGCTGCTCTGGCTGTTCTTCCTGTGGTGTCTCCTTCTGTGGCTGCTCTTCTTGTGTATCAGCAACCTGATTTGCAGTTATTGAAGCCTGCCAATCCCTGATTGCAGTATTAAGTGTTGTCTCAATCATTGTAGCGAGTTTCTCATCGGATGCTATAGCCTCATTAAATTTTGTCTGTACCTCCTGCTGAAGCTTAATAAAATCTTCCTGCGCCATGTATTTCTGAACTACAGCATATACATCCGGATCGCATGAATTCTCCATAAAGTTCAGATTGTAAATACTATATAAGTTATTAATATAAAGCTTTCCATCATCAGTCTCAACATAGAAGAAATCTAATGTTGGGGCAGTTGTATCAACATCTTTAAACTTGATTTCGATGCTTGCTGATACAAAGTATGAGCCTGTTTTGATACCAGGTTTACTATAATAATTTATGTTTGTCACTTTTTCATAATAATTACTAAGAACTTTTATGTAACTCTTCTCATTATCAGACATTGGATATGCAATACTACCAAGTGTATCAACATCTCCATTAACATATGCATCATAATACTTTGTAAGAAGACCTGTTATATCTTCATTCTTATCATTTTCAAATTCTTCTGAAAACTGGAAATTATCTACACTTACCTCAGTCTCTGGCTGAATCTGGGAATTACGCTTCTTATCTCCGCTAATTCCGATTGCAAGAACAACAGCAAAAACTACAAGGATCCCTGTAACAGCAGCGTATTTTTTTTCTCTCAAAAATGCGTCCTTGATTTTAACGAATAATTCTTTATCTATTTTTACATCATTTAATTTAATTTCTTTGAAATTAATTTTTTTAATCTTATCAACTAAAGCCTTAATCTGCTCTGTGATTTTATTCATATAATCCTCCTATTATTTAAAGTATGCACCCGGTGGGAATCGAACCCGCATCCCAGGAGTCGGAGTCCTGTGTTCTATCCATTAAACTACGGCTGCTTATATACACAAATAAATACAACTTTATAAAAATAACATAAATGTTCATTCTCGTCAAATTTATTTAATATTTTCTTAACATCTTTTTAATACTCTATCATTGTCAATATCTCATCAAGCTTGCTAAACGGTAACTGTCCTGGTGCACTTGCAACCTCTC
Organism: Agathobacter sp.; assembly: GCA_036308285.1. Taxonomy (GTDB): domain Bacteria; phylum Bacillota; class Clostridia; order Lachnospirales; family Lachnospiraceae; genus Roseburia. The sequence goes on from JAXJVZ010000178.1 coordinate 1,299, forward strand.
CTGCTCCAAATGTTACACAGGAGCCACTAAGCTGTCCTGCAATTCTTGAAACCATTCCTAACGCTCCCATAGACATTGTTATTATAAGACCTTCAGGATGTCTTTCATGAAATTCCTCTGTCAGTTTCATTAAAGAAATAACATCCGATGCCTTCTGTGGCATAACCGCAAGCTTAACTATATCAGCTCCCCCTTCATACATCTCGTCCAAAAGCATTCTCATTATATTCTCATCTGGAGTTTCCTTGAAATCATGATGCGATGCAATAATACTTCCTCCAGCTTTTTTAAGTTCTTTTATAAGTTTTGCTGCATTGTCATTAGCAAAAAATTCTACATCAACTAAATCCACAACATCAGATTCAGCACCAATTGTATACAGTTGTGCTATTTCATCTCCAGATGCATTTCCAATTCCACCCTGTGCAGCTGACCTGTATGTATATACTAAAATTGTATTTCTGGTAAGCTCTCTAAGATCTTCTAATACTTCCTTTACAGATTCATGATTATCAACGCCCTCAAATGCATCGATTCTCCACTCTATCATCTTAACCTTCATATTGACAAGTCTGCTTACCTGCTCAATAATTATTTCTTTTTTATCTCCCATAACCGGTACACAAATAAGAGGTTTTCCCTCTCCTATTTTAATACCTTTTATAACTAAATCATTTTTCATACTGTCTCTCTCTTGCCTCTAAACATTTTTTACGTAATAATTATAACTATTAATATGTAATATTGCAATTTGACATTCGTGTTTTTTTACTTTATCATGCAATTATATATTTATTTTATCAATTTATTAAGGAGTACATCATGAGTTTTTCATTTTTAAACCAGCTCCCTTCTCCAGCAGAGATTAAGGAACAGTTTCCTCTCTCTCCTGAATTAGCAGAGCTCAAAAAAAATCGTGACACAATGATTTCCGACGTTATCTGCGGAAGAGATGACAGAGTTCTTGTAATTATTGGACCATGTTCAGCAGATAACGAGGATTCAGTTTGTGATTATGTTAACCGTCTTTCAAAGATTCAGGAAGAGGTTAAAGACAAGGTAATTCTTATTCCAAGAATTTATACAAATAAGCCTAGAACAACTGGTGAAGGTTACAAAGGTATTGCTTCACAGCCAGACCCTGAAAAAGAGCCAGATATGCTCGAAGGACTTATTGCAGTTAGAAAAATGCACATCCGTGCCATTCAGGAAAGCGGACTCACCTGTGCAGACGAGATGCTTTACCCTGAAAACTGGGGATATGTTGAGGATCTTCTCTCATATGTTGCAATCGGAGCAAGATCTGTTGAGGACCAGCAGCACCGTCTTACTGTAAGTGGTTTTGATGTTGCCAGCGGTATGAAGAATCCAACAAGTGGCGACTTCTCCGTAATGCTTAACTCTGTATACGCTGCCCAGCATCCACATCAGTTTGTATACCGTGGATATGAAGTTCGGACAACCGGTAACCCACTCACTCACGTAGTTCTTCGTGGTGCGGTAAGCAAACATGGTAACACAACTACTAATTACCATTATGAAGATCTTATCAGATTGTCAGAAATGTATGACAAGATGGATGTAGTTAATCCTGCCGCAATTATCGATACTAATCACTCTAATTCCGGCAAGAAATTCAAGGAACAGATTCGTATCGCCAAAGAGGTCATGCATAATCGTCAGCTTTCAAATGACATTCGCACACTTGTAAAAGGTCTTATGATTGAAAGCTATATCGAAGAAGGCTGCCAGAAAATTGGCGAGCATATTTATGGAAAATCAATCACAGATCCATGTCTTGGCTGGGATGATTCAAAAGAACTTATCTATACAATTGCTGAGATGAATAAATAAGTCTTGTGTAAGCTTTTTATAAATCAAAATACATAACTTAACAGAACATAACAAATAAAGACAGATAGTTTTTAACTTACTATCTGTCTTTATTATTATCTGTATTTATTATTATCTGTCTTTATTATTATCTGTCTTTATTATTATCTGTCTTTATTATTATCTGTCTTTATTACTATCTGTATTTATTGCTATATGCTAAAATTGCGGATACGGTCTTCGAATCCTGCAGTTTTCCTGCATATATCATCTCACATAATTCCTCAAGAGTGTAAATCTCAACATCAATTGACTCAGCTTCATCAAGCTGCTGTGCGCCTTTTTTTACAATATTTTTTGCAAGATATACATCTATAAATTCATCACAAAATGCTACTGTAGTTCTAAGCGAAAGTAAAAATGAAATATCATCACTTGTATACCCCGTCTCTTCCTCTAATTCCCTCGCAGCACTTATCATAGTATCCTCTGTGAGAGAATCTCTGCACCCTGCTGGTATTTCAATAGTTTCTCTCTCCAGGGCGTTCCTGTATTGTCTTACCATTACAATTCGACCATCTGGAAGAACAGGCAGAATTGCAGCAGCCCCCATTCTATGAGATACAGTATCCCAATACTCTACATGACCATTTGGAAATTCCATGGTATCCTTGTAAATATCCAGAATCGTTCCTTTATACATTAATTCTCTTTTTGTTCGTTTCATTTTATCTATCATTCCATTTCCTCAATAACACCAGAATACATTCTTATATTTTTCTCACTCTCAATAAACTGAACCTTATCCTGATGCTCATTTCCTTTTGATTTCATGTTACAGGAACTAATATAAAAAAGCAAGAAAAAAAGACCAGAGACTATTTAGCCTCTGGTCCAATTAATCTAAAACTATTTTGCGTAATCAACGACTCTTGATTCACGAATAACGTTGACCTTGATCTGTCCAGGATACTCTAATTCAGATTCAATCTGCTTAGAAATATCTCTAGCCATCAATACCATATCAGCATCGCTGACCTGTTCAGGAACAACCATAATTCGAACCTCTCTACCTGCCTGAATAGCAAAAGATTTGTCGACTCCCTTATAACCATTTGTAATTTCTTCTAACTGTTGTAAACGATTAGAGTATGTCTCTAACGTCTCTCTTCTTGCACCTGGTCTTGCAGCGCTGATTGTATCAGCTGCCTGAACAAGACATGCAATTAAAGATTCTGTTTCAACGTCACCATGATGTGATTCTACTGCATTAATCACAACTGCTGACTCTTTGTATTTCTTACACAAATCAACACCAAGCTGAATATGTGAACCTTCCATCTCATGATCTACTGCTTTACCAATATCATGTAATAAACCAGCACGTTTTGCCAAACGAACATCCTCACCAATTTCTGCCGCTAGTAATCCGGCAAGCTGTGACACTTCGATAGAATGCTTAAGTGCATTCTGTCCGTAACTTGTTCTAAATTTCATCTTACCAAGTAAACGTACCAGTTCAGGATGTATTCCATGAATTCCAACCTCGAGAGTTGCTGCTTCACCTTCTTCACGAATCATAGTCTCAACTTCCTTCTGAGCCTTCTCAACCATCTCTTCGATACGAGCCGGATGAATTCGTCCATCAACGATAAGCTTCTCAAGTGCAATTCTTGCTACTTCTCTTCTAATTGGATCAAAGCTTGATAAGATAACAGCTTCAGGAGTATCGTCAATAATTAAATCAACTCCTGTCATTGTCTCGAGAGTTCTGATATTACGTCCTTCTCTACCAATGATACGTCCCTTCATCTCGTCATTAGGAAGCTGCACAACCGAAATTGTTGTCTCAGATACATGGTCAGCTGCACATTTCTGAATTGCAGTAACAACATAATCCTTAGCCTTCTTATTGGCCTCTTCCTTAGCTTTGTTCTCCATTTCCTTAATTAATTTTGCAGTATCAATTTTAACGTCTTCTTCAATGGTCTTTAAGAGGTATTCTTTTGCTTGTTCAGAGGTTAATCCTGAGATTCTCTCAAGTTCCTGTATTCTTTGCTCGTTAAGCTTAGATATCTCTATCTTCTGCTTCTTAAGCTCTTCTTCCTTGATTGCAAAGCTACTTTCACGCTTCTCAATTGCTTCAAGCTTTTTGTCCAGATTTTCTTCCTTCTGAACAATTCTGCGCTCGTTCTTTGAGATTTCACTTCTACGCTCTTTGATTTCCTTATCAAGATCATTCTTAGCCTTAATAGACTCTTCCTTAATCTCGAGCATAGACTCGCGCTTCTTAGCTTCCGCAGCCTTTACAGCGTCGTCAATAATGGTTCTTGCCTTCTCCTCAGCGTTTCCAATCTTAGACTGGCCAACATGTTTCTGATACTCAGAAGAAATAAGCCATACGACAACCGCGGTAACAACTACTGCAACCACCGCAGTAATGATATACGGAGCCATTACAGGAGCACCTCCTTTATTAAATTTTATTGTATTACAACAAGCTTTAACACCTATTCGTCATAAATAACAACATATAAATTTTATACTTTTTTTACTCTTATGTCAAGCAATTATAGTGCTTTATGAGTATATTATACGCAATATATTGTGCAAAATTAACAAGAAAAGTTCCTCATTTCTTTAAGAATGATATTACTGCTGTATCCCCGCCTTAATATATAACTGTATATTCTCTGAAATTCCTTCTCCTCAGTTAATTCTCCCCTAAAATGTCTTTTCTCAAGAAGCTTCTTAATCATCTCCTCCTCTTCAGATTCATATTCATCCTCTAAGGCATGACTTATTAGCTCTCTCTTAACCCCGCGCTGCATAAGTTTCTGATAAATCTGCTGTCTGCTGAACCTGTCCTGCGATAATCTGACAAAGTTATGCGCATATCTGTCATCATTAATATAATCATAGCTCTTAACATATTCAACAGCTAAATCTATACATTCATCCGGATAATCATTTCTTTTAAGCTTCTCTCTAAGCTTATATTCTGTCATATCCATCTTCTCAAGAAGATGCATGGCGCGCTTTCTGGCACGCTTTCCAATTATCTCGTTAATCAAAATATCATATTGTTCTTCTGTAATTAAGCATCCTTCTGATAAGGAAAGCCGCGCGGCTTCTCCTCGATACAACACACATGTCATACCGTTATCGAAACTCACGCGGTATTTTCCTTTACCTAAGTTTGCATAGGTAATAACTGAAATCATTAAATTTTATTCCTCGCTTGAAGCTTGAGCTTCAGCCTCTGCTTCCTCAGCAGCTTCTTCATCCTTATCAAAATAGAAATGGCGAACCTGTTCTTCAATCATAGCACAGAATTCCGGATTCTCGCCAAGATAGATTTTGGCATTCTCACGCCCCTGTCCAATCTTATCTCCTTCGTACGCATACCATGCGCCAGACTTACTAATGATATCACAATTAACTGCAAGATCGAGAATATCTCCTTCTTTAGATATTCCTTTACCAAACATGATATCAAACTCTGCTTCCTTAAATGGTGGAGCAACCTTGTTCTTTACAACCTTAACTCTTACGTGGTTACCGACAACTTCTCCAGCCTGCTTAAGAGCTTCAACTCTTCTAACATCAAGACGTACTGATGCATAAAATTTAAGGGCTCTACCACCTGTAGTTGTCTCAGGATTACCAAACATAACTCCAACCTTCTCACGGAGCTGATTGATAAAAATTACTGTACAGTTAGACTTGCTGATAACACCAGTAAGCTTACGAAGCGCCTGGCTCATAAGTCTTGCCTGAAGACCTACATGTGAATCTCCCATATCTCCGTCAATCTCAGCCTTAGGAACCAGGGCTGCTACAGAGTCAACTACTACGATATCAACAGCACCTGAACGCACCATTGTCTCTGTAATCTCAAGCGCCTGCTCTCCACAGTCAGGCTGTGAAATATAAAGATTATCAATATCTACACCTATATTCTTAGCATAAACAGGATCCAATGCATGCTCAGCATCGATAAAGCCTGCGATCCCGCCTCTCTTCTGTACCTCTGCTACACAGTGAAGAGCAACTGTTGTCTTACCTGATGATTCAGGTCCATACACCTCGATAATTCTTCCCTTTGGCAATCCTCCAAGACCTAATGCTATATCAAGACTTAATGAGCCCGTTGGAACAGTCTCTACATTCATATTAGCTGAGTTGTCTCCCAGCTTCATAACTGATCCTTTACCATACTGCTTCTCAATCTGTGCGATAGCCGCATCAAGGGCCTTTAATTTATCTTCTTTTGCCATTATAATTCTCCTTAAAATTGTTATATTATTTTATTAATTATATTTTTACTGATATTCAACAGATGTTCCAATATTCTATATTATGAACATTTGTTTGCGAACATTTGTTTGTTTTAATGATATAATACTATTATACTTTAATTTATATGTCAAGCAATTATAAGAAATATTTTCAATAAAACACTTTATATTTTAATACCATGGGAAATCGGATTCGAACTGAATCCATGTGAGCATCTTGTGCATGGCGTTATTTTAAACCAATGCACTGGTACGACTATTTCCTGTACCAGTTCCTTGCGTAAAGAAAAAGCAGCTGCTTTCGCAACTGCCTCTTATTATATCCACTAATATATTACTAGTCAATATAGCTATTAAGTTTTTCTATAATACTTTCCTTGTCCTGAAGACCAATTGCACGATCCTGGAACATTCCCTGATTCATATATACAAGGGTTGGAATACTTGCAATTCTGTACTCCATGGCAATTGAAGGCTGCTCATCTACGTTAACCTTGCATACCTTTACTTTATCTCCAAGTTCCTCTGCCACTTCATCAATAATAGGTCCCTGCATCATACATGGTCCGCACCAGCTTGCCCAGAAGTCAATCACTACAGGAACTTTTGAGCCAACTACTTCTTCATTAAAATTCTCTTTTGTAATCTCTACTACACCCATGTTTTTATCTCCTTTTCGTTTATTTTTCTTTTTGTCCATAACCCTTATCACTTCTGAACAAGATATAATTTAACACTTAGTTTCTACTAAATTCTGAAAGTACAAGACCTTCGTTACGGTCAAGTGTCATTCCAACACTCCATGCGTTGACGAATAATAAAAGTGGGTTACCCTTCATGTCAATAACCTTCTTCATATCGCTTGTACCTGTAAGCGAATCAACATCAACCTCATCTTTATTCTCAATCCAGCGAATGTGCTCGTATGGAAGAGCCTCAAGTCTGATTTCAACATTGTATTCATTCTCTAATCTGAATTTAAGTACATCAAACTGAAGTACACCTACTACACCTACTATTATCTCTTCCATTCCACCTTTGTATTCCTGGAAAATCTGAATAGCACCTTCCTGGGCAATCTGTGTAACTCCCTTTACAAACTGTTTACGCTTCATTGAATCAACCAATCTGCATCGTGCAAAATGCTCAGGAGCAAAAGTAGGAATTCCTTCAAAACGGAACTTGTCCTTTGCAGTTGTAAGAGTATCTCCGATAGAGTAAATTCCCGGATCAAAAATTCCAATGATATCTCCGGCATAAGCCTCATCAACCATCTTGCGCTCATCCGCCATCATCTGCTGTGGCTGGGTAAGCTTTAACTTCTTATCTCCCTGAACATGGGTAACTTCCATTCCGGCATTGAACTTTCCGGAACAAATTCTCATAAATGCAATTCTGTCTCTGTGATTCTTGTTCATATTAGCCTGAATCTTGAATACAAATGCTGAGAAATCCTCTGAGAATGGATCAATCTCACCTGCATCAGAATTTCTTGCCATCGGTGAATATGTCATCTGCAGGAAATGCTGTAAGAAAGTCTCAACACCAAAGTTAGTAAGAGCAGATCCGAAAAATACCGGTGAAAGCTCACCGCGTGTTACCATATCTATATCAAATTCAGCACTTGCTCCATCTAATAATTCAATTTCATCATCAAGAGTCTGCTTGAATTCTTCTCCAATTTCATCAATAAGAGCAGGGTCATCAATATCAATAATCTTCTCTGAGCCTTCTTTTGTTCCTTTTAAGGTATCTGCAAAAGTCATAACCTGCTTCTTCTGTCTGTCATAAACTCCCTTGAATTCCTTTCCTGAACCAATAGGCCAGTTAATAGGACAGGTAGCAATTCCAAGCTCTTTTTCAATTTCATCAAGAAGCTCGAAGGTATCATTCGCATCTCTATCCATTTTATTAATAAATGTAAATATTGGAATATGTCTCATGACACAAACCTTAAATAACTTACGTGTCTGTGCCTCAACACCCTTACTTGCATCGATAACCATCACGGCAGAGTCTGCTGCCATAAGAGTTCTGTAAGTATCCTCCGAGAAATCCTGATGTCCTGGTGTATCAAGGATATTAATACAATAACCATCATAATTAAACTGTAAAACTGATGAAGTAACAGAAATACCTCTCTGCTTCTCTATCTCCATCCAGTCTGAAACTGCGTGTCTTGCTGTAGCCTTTCCCTTAACCGAACCAGCAAGATTAATAGCTCCTCCGTATAAAAGAAACTTCTCTGTAAGTGTAGTCTTACCTGCATCCGGATGCGAGATAATGGCAAATGTTCTTCTTTTTTCTATTTCTTTTCTTAAGTCACTCAAATTACACGACCTCCAAATTAATTCTCCAATAGTATATATTAATTTTATTACTTATTCAACCACATCTGCCTGATTATTTAATGTTGTGATGACTATTTTATCAGCAGCTATATTTGTCTTCCTTTTTACAATATCTTCAACCTGGGCACGCTTGGAATCTGTTACCTCGCCCATATCAAGTACCACGTCACAAGACCCTTCTGAAATGCTTACAAC
>JAXJVZ010000179.1:0-3221 GCA_036308285.1 Agathobacter sp.
ACCTGTTTCTGTACAGGTTGCTACTTTTGTAACCTGTGTGGTATAAGAATGAGCATGTGGCGGTACGTCTCCATCACCGGATTTTTCCGATACGGTTACATGAATCTGAACAGTCATTGGCTGATAATTTTTCAATGTAACCAGAACTGTAATGGTTTCCGCTCCGTATTCTCCGGCATCAAAAGTAAGGATATCGTCAGTTAACGTTGGGGTACCGGAAATACAGCTGTTAAATGTCTCTTTTGTAAGTGTGCAACTCACAACTTCGTTTTGAAGGGTTGCCGGTAGTTCATCTAAAAGAGAAATGTTATTATTTGTACTGTTTGGTTGTGCTATCGTGTCAATAGTAACTGGCGCAGGTGAATCTGCTTTCAAAATATGTACTTTTGGTTCCACTGCAATTGTGTCAGGAGCAGAAGGAAGCTGATACCAGTTATTGTCTTCTGCGTTTAAAGACCAATTTAACACATTGGCGGTTGTGTATGTGCCAACGTTGACACTGGATAATTCTGCTACACCTGATGCATAAAGCAGGGTATCATCTGCTAAGGTTATAAATAAAATGTCTGTTGTCTTTGAACTTCCATTATAAGTAATATCATTTAAGGATATATTTTTAATGTTATCGCTATAAATGGTTTGTTTCTTCAATGTTAGCTGAGTAGTGGCAGTATTAGCATTCAGTTCCGTTGTTCCATCAAATGTAGCGTAAATCGTCGAAGTTCCTGTAGGAATTGTTTGTTCGGTGGTACGGTAATTGAAAATAGCCTGTCCTTCGTTGTTGAGTTCAGCCGTGCCAAGTAATTCGTTGCCGTAATAAAATTTTACAGTACTTCCGCCGGTAATAGTAGCAGTACTGACACCTTTTGGAAGCGCCTGGAACATGAATCGAATCGTATCACCATAGGTAATAGATGAGGTATTGCTTGTAGTGGCTGTTAATGTTACGTCGGCGTCACTTTTTACGATGCTGAAAGAGAGTGTCCGTTGACCGGTGTAAGAGCCAATACCATTTACGGTGACCGAAGCGGTCTGTGTGCCAATATGGACATTGTTTTTATAGGTTAAAAGATAATCTTCACCGTAGACTAATTCGTTGCGGGTTGCTGTGTTTGTTACGGTTATGGATGGCAGAATCATATTGCCGGTAAATGTCTGGTCAGGAATAGCACTTACAGAAATGTCATTGCTGCTAATATCCACAGTGTTTGGATTCTCCTGATTGGCAGAGGAATCAAAAAAGTGAATAGTTACTTCTGCTTTTACAATATCTTTTACAGCTTCTTTCACGTCTGCTACTGTAGTTAAAGTGGCATCATCAATAGATTCAGAACAGAATAAAAAGGTATAGTTTCCTGTTTTTGAATCGTCTTGCGCCTGAAAATAATAATTACCTGGGTGCTCATTCGAACCAATCAGTGTAATATTGTTTGCCCAATTTTCATTACTTAAAATAGATTCGTCTTCACTTGTCCAATCTTCTGTTTTGATACAGATTACATAGTCATATAGCCAATATAAGTAATGATATTCCACACAATCTGTACTCAGCTTATTACCTGCTGTATCGTACCAGTCAATACTTAAAAAAAAGGAATCATCCGGTATAGAATTATAATCGTCTGTAACGATATCTGCCAGGTCAACAGCTAGTGGTGCAGATGGTACTTCAATACGTTCAATTGCAGGTGGTTCTTCTTCGTAGTATTCATAGCATACAACCCAGCCATTGGTCTGATACTCCAACCAATATCCACTTTCTATAACGGTATCAGGTAAGATAAAGTTCTCTGCATCACCAATTCGTGTAGCTGAAATATAGGTATGGTCGCCATACATAGTTCCGGGGAAATTGCGGTTATTTGTCTGAAGAATGGTATTTCCTGTTACCGTGCCATTAATAGTAAATACACCTTCCTCGTGTAGGACAAGAATTCCTGCTGTATCTGTCTGTTCAGCTTGATTTCCGCCGGTGAAATTACCACCAATTATTGCATTTGGTATATTGTATAAATCCAGACATGCATTTTTGTTTAAAATAATGTTTGTAATATTTTGGAAAGAAGCTGTTTTTGGTAAAAAATATGCATTTTCTGTTAATATAAGGTTACCAATATCAATGACAACTGCATTATGCATGGAGCTTTTGCATACAGTTAATGTCGTATTTTTATTTCCCAAATATGTTAATGATTTTGCATTGCCTTCCCCGGTTACGTTAATCGTAGCGGAAGTATTTTTCCGGGTGTTGATATCTTCACGCACAGTCACTTTATGGTCTAAGTTCAATACAGCATTTCCTGTGTATGGAACATTAGAATCACTTCCGGCATCATGCCCCATGTAAATAGCCTTAAACATGGTTTTGGAATTGGAATTTTTTATAGTCAGGGAAGCGTTTGTTCCTATCGCAGTATTCGGATAGCCCCCTGCATATACGGATGGAAGCAGTTCTTCCTCGGTACCGCCAATGTTTCCAAGAGAACCATTACCTCCTGCTAAGTAGGTACTGACATTATCCAAGGTCAGGCTGTGGCCGGCTAAAAAGATTTCCCTATGGGGAACGCTTCCTAATGCATTACTGGAACTAAATGTGAATTCAATATTTTGGAAACATATGCCATCTCCGGCAAGCTGAATAGGTGCGCGGCTGTTTATACTGCTGCCCTCTGTTCCTTGAATAATTGTGTTTGCCGGAATCATCACAGGAAGCATTCTTCCGGATGTGTCAGCTTCGTCTCCAATCGTAATAACGCCATTCACTGTAATTGGACTTTGGTTTTGCTTTAATGCAGTCATAAACTCTTTTTGAGTGGTTACAGTAACGCCGTTTTCGGTTGCTTGTGTACTTATTTCATCCTGGGATGGGGCTGCACTTTCTGCTGCCACCGGCATTTGCCATGTACTGCACAGCATGGCTGCTGTCAATAAAATACTGAGTATTCTTCGTTTTTTTCTTTTCATATGATTTTCTCCCCCTCTGTTATACTATATTTATAGGCATTTGCGAAAATGAAGGCCATCCGCAAATTATCAGAATTGTTTGTGCAAATAGCTGCTTACTACATAGTCTATATTTGACGCGCTCTCGCTCCCTTCAAACGTAGCGGACACTAAGGCTGTAAAATACACAGCCTAAGTGCCGACGTTTTCAGAGGGTCACATATAGACGATGTAGCAAACAGCTATCTGTCACAAACAATTCTGACAATTCACTACCT
>JAXJVZ010000180.1:0-2833 GCA_036308285.1 Agathobacter sp.
GACAGATATCTGCTTAGACACGAGACTGCTAATGAGGAACATTATAATAGCCTGCACCCACAGGAGATGTCTCTTTCGACTAGAAAAGAGTGTCTCTACAATTTAAAAGAAATTGGTTTTCAGGTAGGTTGCGGTTTTATGGTTGGTTCGCCTAATCAGACAATTCAGACGCTTTATGAAGACCTTAAATTTATTAAAGAGTTGCAGCCGCATATGGTAGGAATTGGTCCATTTATATCGCAGCATGATACACCGTTTGCGGATAAGCCATCAGGAACCTTGGAGCAGACACTTCGTCTTTTATCCATAATAAGACTGATTCATCCTCAGGTTCTTCTTCCGTCTACTACAGCACTTGGAACAATTCATCCACAGGGAAGAGAGCTTGGAATCAAAGCAGGAGGCAATGTTGTAATGCCAAATTTATCACCGACTGATGTACGTGAAAAATACCAGCTTTACGACAATAAAATATGTACTGGTGATGAAGCAGCTGAGTGCAAAAACTGCATGGCTAATCGCATGAAATCTATTGGCTATCAGGTTGTCACTGCACGTGGAGACTCTAAGGTGTAGGATGCTCCCTTTTTTGGGGGAGGTGGGCAGGTGACCTATGCCCCATAAACCAGCCATCCACCAAAGGTCAAGTAAAAACAAAGGAGAGAGAAAATTATGTATGATGTAAAATCACTAAAAGCAGAAGAATTTATTTCGGATGAGGAAATCCGAGACACCCTGGCATATGCAGATGCCAACAAAGAAAACTTTGAATTAATCGACCAGATTATTGCAAAGGCAAAAGAATGCAAAGGACTTACACATAGAGAAGCTTCTGTTCTTCTTGCGTGTGAAGATGAAGAAAGAGTAAATGAAATTTTTACGCTTGCAGAGCAGATTAAGAAAGATTACTACGGAAACAGAATTGTACTTTTTGCCCCACTTTATCTATCAAACTACTGCGTAAATGGATGTGTATACTGTCCATATCATTTGAAAAATAAACACATCGCAAGAAAGAAGCTTACACAGGAAGAAATTAAGGCAGAAGTAATTGCACTTCAGGATATGGGACATAAGAGACTTGCAATCGAAGCAGGAGAGGACCCGGTAAATAACCCAATCGAATACATATTAGAAAGTATAAAGACAATCTACAGTATTCAACATAAGAACGGTGCAATCAGAAGAGTAAATGTAAATATTGCTGCGACAACAGTAGAAAACTACAGAAAATTAAAAGAGGCAGGAATCGGAACATACATTTTATTCCAGGAGACATATAACAAAGAGTCTTACGAGCAGCTTCACCCAACAGGACCAAAGCATGATTATGCATACCATACAGAGGCAATGGACAGGGCAATGGAAGGTGGAATCGATGATGTAGGACTTGGAGTATTATTCGGACTTGAAATGTATCGTTATGAGTTTGCAGGTTTATTAATGCATGCAGAGCACCTTGAGGCAGTACATGGAGTAGGACCACACACAATCTCTCTTCCACGAATCAAGAGAGCAGATGATATTGATCCAGACCAGTTTGACAATGGAATCAGTGATGACATTTTTGCAAAAATTGCAGCACTTATAAGAATTTCCGTTCCATATACAGGTATGATTATCTCAACAAGAGAAAGCAAGGAAGTAAGAGAAAGAGTGCTTCACCTTGGAGTATCGCAGATTTCAGGAGCATCAAAGACAAGTGTAGGTGGATATGCAGATGGAGTAGAAGAAGCTGAGAATTCAGAGCAGTTTGATGTAAGTGACCAGAGAACACTTGATGAAGTAGTAAACTGGTTAATGAAGATGGATTACATTCCAAGCTTCTGTACAGCATGTTACAGAGAGGGAAGAACAGGTGACCGCTTCATGGCACTTTGCAAGAACATGCAGATTCTTAACTGCTGTCATCCAAATGCACTCATGACACTCAAAGAGTATTTAGAGGATTACGCAAGTCCTGAAACAAAGGAAATCGGAATGAAGCTTATTGAAAGAGAGCTAGAAAACATACCAAATCCAAAGGTAAAGAAAATAGCTGCAGACCATATTCACGATATTGCAGAAGGAAAGCGTGATTTCAGATTCTGATTATTGCGTTTAAACAGGTTAAACTTTAAAAAGGTTACACTAAGGTTAAAATGTATTTGATAAATTATCATAAATTATTATAAATAATTATAAATGGTTATAAATTGGATACAGTTTTAGGTTCAGATTTCGTTTCAAATGAGGGATAAATAATGGCTACATTAAATGAGACACCAAAAAGTAACAGATTGCACATAGGAATATTCGGAAAAACAAACAGCGGAAAATCCTCTTTTATCAATGCATTTACAGGGCAGGAGGTTTCGATTGTTGCTGATGTGAAAGGAACAACAACTGACCCTGTATATAAACCAATGGAGATTAATCCGCTCGGTCCATGTGTGATAATCGACACAGCAGGCTTTGACGACGATAGTGAGCTAGGCAGAAAAAGAGTAGAAAAAACGCAACTGGCTGCACAAAAGACAGATATAGCAGTGATTTTGTTCAGCGCGTCAGAAGAGGTAAAATCATTTGATGAAGATGTGATAAGCAGACTATATCCGGATGAATGGAAATGGATAAATTATTTTAAGGAGAAAAATACACCATTACTTCTGGTCGTAAATAAGATAGACGAAAATGCAGACAATGCCGCCTGTCTTGAAAATGAATTGAAAAAGCTTGGTGCAGCAAAGTCTGTTATAGTAAAAGTAAGTTGCGCAACAGGAGCAGGAATAGACCAGATTAAGCCAGCTCTTGCAAGGCTTCTTCCCGAAGATTTTGATGCAGTATATATAAC
>JAXJVZ010000181.1:0-5867 GCA_036308285.1 Agathobacter sp.
AATATAAGGAGTAAGGAAGCTTCTGCATCCCATACATGTATAGCAATGCCCCTCACCATGAGCATCTACCTTAAGCTCCTTCATCTTCTTCTCCGAAATATAGTCAGGAACCATTCTCTTTGCTGTACATCTTGCAGCAAGCTCTGTAAGATAGAAATACTTTGAATCTGGTCTTACGTTATCTTCCTCTAATACATAGATTAATTTTGGGAATGCAGGTGTAATATAAACACCCTTCTCATTCTTAACACCCTGAATTCTCTGATATAACATCTCCTCGATAATAGCTGCAAGGTCAGTTCTTGTCTGTCCTTCCGGAGCCTCATCAAGATACATAAATACTGTAATAAAAGGAGCCTGTCCATTAGTTGTCATAAGAGTGATAACCTGATACTGAATCATCTGGACACCGCGGTTAATCTCCTCTTTAACCCGCATCTCAGCTACCTTATTGATTTTCTCCTCATCGAGTTCAAGACCTGCAGCCTCAAACTCTTCTCTAACCTGTTTACGGAACTTCTCACGGCTTACCTGTACAAATGGAGCAAGATGAGCAAGTGAGATACTCTGTCCACCATACTGGGAGCTTGCTATCTGTGCAATAGCCTGTGTTGCAACATTACATGCAGTTGAAAAGCTCTTTGGCGAATCTATCATGGTCTCAGAAATAACTGTTCCGTTCTGAAGCATATCTTCTAAGTTTACCAGACAGCAGTTATGCATATGCTGCGCAAAATAATCAGCATCATGGAAATGGATAAGTCCCTTCTCATGTGCATCTACTATATCTTCAGGAAGAAGGAAACGCTTGGTAATATCCTTAGAAACCTCTCCTGCCATGTAATCACGCTGTACACTGTTAACAGTTGGATTCTTATTAGAATTCTCCTGCTTAACCTCCTCATTATTACATTCAAGAAGGCTTAAAATCTGCTCATCTGTTGAATTTGATTTACGTACAAGAGCTCTCTTATATCTGTATGTGATATAGTTACGTGCGACTGTAAATGCACGATGGTTCATAAGCTGGTTCTCTACCATATCCTGAATCTCCTCAACACTTGGAGATCTCTTCATGTTCTGGCATGCACTCTCTACTCCAACAGCGATTTCTTTAATCTGTTCATCAGTAATCTTCTCATAATCAATTACTGAATCATTTGCCTTCTTAATAGCAGCAATGATTTTGTTAATATCAAACATATCCTCACTACCGCTTCTCTTCATTATCTTCATAGGATTTTCTTTCCTCCCCTATTTCTATACAATCATACCTTATTATTTAGCTCATCATTGATTATACAAGATATAGTGGTTTTGTCAATCCATATTTTCTAGATTTTGCGTTTTTTGTATAGTGCCCGAGCACTACTTACAGTCCTGAAACCCTTGATTTTACTGGGTTCTTGTCTATTATGCACAAAAATTTCACGAAAAATACTACATATTCATAATATCTATATTTTGTATGACCCTGTCTAGATATTGTCTAAATATGGTAAGCTCTTCTGACGTAAAATTATCCCTCAGCCCCTCTTCCAGCTTGTCTACATCAGTACGAATTCTCTCTTCTCTTTCCAGTGCTATTTCTGTAAGCACAATTTGCTTTAACCGTGCATCATTTAAGTCTGCTACTCTCTTTATATATCCATTTTTTTCAAGACTTTTTAACATATTAGTGACTGTTGCACCACTTAGGGAAAAATAATCCTCTATATCCTTCTGATATACAGGTCTGTCAATATTCTCCATAAGATATTTAAGCGTCATCCCCTGTCCTCTTGGTATGTTATCGTTATTTTCTTTTCTCTTCTTATCAAAATATTTGTCAATTCCATTATGGATAACCCTTATCTTAAATCCAATTTCATGCCTGTAATCCTTCATATTTTCTTCCTCTTGACATTTGATTTATGCAAATTATAATAATATTGTTAGCATACTAACTTTTAAAAATCAATATATTTATTACTCAATATACTCTATATAGAAAGGAAAGAACAGATGTTAAAAACAATCTTAAGTCAAATCAAGGAATACAAACGTGCTTCTATTGCAACTCCGGTATTCATGCTTCTAGAAGTTGCAATGGAAACAATAATTCCGATGCAGATGGCTTCCATCGTCACCGACGGAGTTGAAAAAGGTGACATCAAGCACATATATCTTATGGGTGTTCTGATGATAATCACTGCACTAGCTTCTCTCTCGTTTGGCTGGATGGGCGCTAAATATGGTGCTAAGGCCTCTATGGGACTTGGTAAAAATCTTAGAAAAGAAATGTTTAGAAAGATTCAGACTTACTCTTTTGCAAACATTGACCATTTCAGCACTGCTGGTCTTGTCACCCGAATGACTACTGATGTAACCAACATACAAAATGCTTATCAGATGGTACTTAGAATGGCAATGAGAGCTCCGGCAACAATAATATGTGCTATGTTTATGTCCTTTTACATCAGTCCAAAGCTGTCAACAATCTATCTTGTTGCAGTAATTGCTCTCGGACTTTTCTTATTCATCATCTCATCCTGCGCTATGAAATATTTCCAGCGTTCGTTTGAGAAATATGATGAATTAAATGAAAGTGTTCAGGAAAATGTATCAGCGATTCGTGTTGTTAAGTCATATGTTCGTGAAGAGCATGAGAAAAAGAAGTTTGAGACAGCAAGCTCGAATATTTATAAGCTTTTTACCAAAGCTGAGAGTCTTGTAGTATATAATGCACCAGTTATGCAGTTTACAGTATATACTTGCATGCTTTTAATCAGCTGGTTTGGTGCACATTTTGTTGTGCAGAATACTCTCGATACAGGTAATTTCATGGCTCTGCTTACATACTGCATGAATATTCTTATGAATCTTATGATGCTGTCTATGATTTTTGTAATGATTTCCATAAGCATGGGAAGTCTTAGACGTGTAAGCGAAGTACTATCAGAAGAAAGTACTCTTAAGAATCCTGAAAATCCTGTTTATGATGTGGCTGATGGAAGTATTGTATTCAATAATGTAACCTTCAGATATTCAAAATCTTCCGAGACACCTGTACTTGACAATATAAACCTTAGTATCAAATCTGGTGAGACAATCGGAATAATCGGTGGAACCGGAAGCTCAAAATCATCACTTGTTAATCTTATCAGCCGACTTTACGATGTCAATGAAGGCTCTGTTTCAGTTGGTGGTATTGATGTCCGCTCTTATGACATGGATGCACTTAGAAATCAGGTATCTGTCGTGCTCCAGCAGAATGTTTTATTCTCTGGAACCATACTTGATAACTTACGCTGGGGAGACAAAAATGCCAGCGAGGAGGAATGTATAAATGCCTGCAAAATGGCCTGTGCAGATGAATTCATTCAGACCTTCCCCGACAAATACGATACCCATATTGAACAGGGGGGAACTAATGTATCCGGCGGCCAGAAGCAGCGTCTTTGCATAGCAAGAGCTCTTCTTAAGAAACCAAAAATATTAATCTTAGATGACAGCACAAGTGCTGTTGATACAGCTACCGATGCCAAAATACGTAAGGCACTCAAAGCTGCAATTCCTGGCACAACCAAGATTATTATTGCACAGAGAATCTCATCTGTTATGGATGCTGACAGGATTATCGTTCTTGACGATGGACGTCTTGACGGCTTTGGAACGCATGAAGAGCTTCTTGCTTCCAATACTATTTACCGCGATGTATACGAAGCCCAGACAAATGGTGGCGGAGATTTCGATGAAGGAGGTGCTAATTAATGCCTGGACCACACAAAGGACCACAGGGTCCAAAACCAGTAATCAAGAATCCTGGCAGGCTTTTTAAGAGATTGCTTGGAATAATTTTTGAAAAATATGCGCTTGCCTGTATTGTTGTTTTAATCTGTATTTTTGTAAGCGTATTAGCTAATATTCAGGGAACTCTTTTCCTTAGAACTTTAATTGATGATTACATTGTACCGCTTATGAAAAGTAATCATCCTGATTATGGAAATTTACTGAATGCAATATTAAGAGTTGCAGTTTTTTACATGATTGGAGTTATATGCACCTTTGTCTATAACAAGATTATGATTTATGTATCCCAGGGTACAATCAAAGCCATAAGGGACAAGGCATTTTCTCATATGCAGGATTTGCCTATAAGCTACTTTGACACTCACTCCCATGGTGATATCATGTCAGTCTATACCAACGACATCGATACGCTCAGACAGCTTATAAGCCAGAGTCTTCCACAGATAATAAACTCAGCTATTACTGTTGTAAGTGTATTTGTTTCAATGATATTGCTAAGTATACCACTTACAATTCTTACGATTGTAATGGTGTTTGTAGTACTTTTTGTAACAAAAATATGCGCTGCACACTCAAGCCGCTACTTCCTCTCACAGCAGCAGAGTCTTGGTAAGGTAAATGGCTTTATTGAGGAGATGTTAAACGGTCAGAAGGTCGTAAAAGTATTTACGCATGAACAGGATAATATCGAAGTCTTTGACCAGTTAAACGAAGAACTTTTCGTAAGTGCATATAATGCCAACTACTACAGCTCAACATTAGGACCTGTAAATGCACAGCTTGGTAATCTAAGCTACGTGCTCTGCGCAATGGTCGGTGGCATTATGGCACTAAGCGGAGTCGGAAATCTTACAATCGGAGAGCTCGGAAGCTTCCTTAACTTCAACAAGAGCTTTAACATGCCAATCTCCCAGGTAAGCCAGCAGTTTAACAGCATTATCATGGCTATGGCCGGATGTGAAAGAATCTTTAATCTCCTTGACGAAAAGCCTGAAGCCGATGCAGGATACGTAACACTTGTAAATGCCAGATACGAAAATGATACTATCTGTGAGACCAGCGAGCGTACCGGATTATGGGCATGGAAGCACACTCATCAGGCAGATGGCACCGTCGAGTACAAACCACTTACCGGAGATGTTGTATTTGATGATGTAGACTTCGGATATGTTCCTGAAAAAACAGTCCTTCACAATGTTGATTTGTATGCAACGCCAGGTCAGAAAATAGCATTTGTCGGCTCTACCGGTGCCGGTAAAACTACAATCACAAACCTTATTAATCGTTTTTATGACATCTCTGACGGAAAAATCAGATATGATGGAATCAATATTAATAAGATTAAAAAGGCTGACCTAAGACATTCACTCGGTGTAGTACTTCAGGACACCCACTTATTTACAGCAACTGTAATGGAAAACATCCGTTATGGAAAATTAGATGCAACAGATGAAGAAGTATATGCAGCAGCAAAGCTTGCCAATGCAGACACCTTCATAAGACAGCTTCCTGACGGTTACAACACTATACTGACTGGAGATGGTGCTAACCTAAGCCAGGGACAAAGACAGCTCCTTGCTATTGCCAGAGCTGCAATTGCAGATCCACCTGTTCTGATTCTCGATGAAGCAACAAGCTCTATTGATACCAGAACTGAGAAAATCGTTCAGGACGGAATGGATAAACTAATGGCTGGTCGAACTACCTTCGTCATAGCCCACAGACTTTCCACCGTCAGAAACAGTGACTGCATAATCGTTCTTGAACAGGGCCGCGTCATCGAACGAGGTAACCATGACGAACTTATCGCCAAGCGTGGCAAATACTATCAGCTATATACCGGAAACGCTGCAACTACATAAATTTTAACAAAAAAAATCGAGTCCATATTATGGGCTCGATTTTTAATATATTATTTAGAAGGAAATAACTTCTAAAAATTTCTTAACTTCGGACCAGGCGCGTTTGGATTCAGGGATGCTTAGGTATCCCATCTGGAAGACATGGAACATTCCTTCGTATACGCTCAGGCGTACTTTTACGCCCTGGCTTCTTGCTTTGGCGGCGGCTTCTAT
>JAXJVZ010000182.1:0-2373 GCA_036308285.1 Agathobacter sp.
TAGTAGCATTCGTATAACTTATAATTATCATTTTTCAAACATTTTTCATATTGGAGGGGAACATATGGAACTAGTTTATACAACAGATGATTGTATCGGCTGTAATAAATGCATCCGGGTATGTAGTTGCATCGGAGCCTGTATTTCCACATCTGAAAATGGACGCGACCGGATTACCGTCGATTCAACAAAATGTATTGCATGTGGAGCCTGTATAGATGCCTGTGAACATAATGCACGCCAGTTTAATGATGATACAGAGCGTTTCTTTGCAGATTTAAAGAAAGGCGAGAAAATATCCATTCTTCTCGCACCTGCATTTCAGGCCAACTATCCAGGTGAATACGAGAGAGTATTGGGTGGCCTGAAGAAACTTGGTGTTAATCGAATCATCAGTATTTCTTTTGGTGCAGACATAACAACATGGGGATATCTTAATTACGTACAGCAGAACAACTTTACAGGAGGTATTTCGCAACCATGTCCTGCAGTAGTAGGTTATATTGAAAAATACGCACCACAGCTTATTCCAAAACTCTTCCCGGTGCAGAGTCCAATGATGTGTGGCGCAATATATGTAAGAAAAGAGATGGGCGTAACCGATAAATTAGCTTTTATCAGTCCATGCATAGCAAAAAAAGCTGAAATAGATGACCCTAACAACAAAGGTATTATTTCATACAACGTTACATTCGACCATTTAATGAAATACATACGGGAAAACAAAATAAACGGAGACCTCGCTAAGGACGAAATAGAATACGGATTAGGCAGTATTTATCCAACACCTGGAGGACTAAAGGAAAATGTATACTGGTTCTTAGGCAAAGATGTTTATATTAGACAAATTGAAGGCGAAAGACATGTATATGACTATCTTGATAAACATAAGGACGAGATAATAAAAGGTACAAATAAAGCTTTCATGATAGATGCCCTTAACTGTGGTATGGGTTGTCTATATGGAACAGCAGTGGAAGAAAAAAAATCTGAGACAGATGAAGCATTATACAATATATCTCAGATAGAAGAAAAATGTACCAAGAATGACAAACTGAGTGCATGGTCAAGAAAACTGACACCAGCACAAAGACTTAAGAAACTCAATAAACAATTTGCCAAACTCAACCTTAATGATTATCTTCGTTCTTATACTGACCGCTCAAAAGAATGCAGTTATAAGCAACCATCACAGTCAGAATTAGAAGATATCTATAATGATATGCTTAAAACCACACCTGAATCAAGAAAAATCAACTGTGAATGTTGTGGCTATAAAACTTGTAGCGATATGGCAACTGCAATATATAATGGTTTCAACAAAAAAGAAAACTGTATCCATTTTATAAAAAACGAAGTAGAAATAGAAAAAGAAAAAGCATTAGAGATGGCTGATGCTGTACGAGCAGAAAAAGAAGCAATGCTTAATCAGCATGAAATGATTGAAGAAACAATTGACAAAGCAAATGTTCTCTTTGACGGACTCTATGAATCAGTAGGTGAAATGGTTGCAGGAAATGAGGCCAATGCAAAAGGAAGTACAGAAATAACAACAGACATGCAAAACGTCTCTGATTTCTGTCAGTCATTAGATCTCGCATTGCAGGAAATATCTACTCTGATTAGTGAATTAAGTGCAAATAATGAAGAAGTTGTATCAATCGCCTCTCAAACTAATCTGCTTGCACTTAATGCAAGTATTGAAGCGGCACGAGCCGGTGAAGCAGGAAGAGGATTCGCAGTTGTAGCAGATGAGATTAATAAACTTGCCCAGGACTCTAAAACTACAGCTACAAAGAGTAATTCCAGCCAGGAAAAAGTACTTGATTCTATTGGCAAAATACGTCAGGAAACAAAAGACCTGCTTAATGTAGTAAATCAGGTTAATGACAGAGTAACATTACTTGCCGCATCAACTGAAGAAATTGCCGCCTCATCTAATAATGTAACAAACACAGCTGATGAAGTTAAAGCAATATTAGATGTATTAAAAGAATAAGCTTAGCTTTTATTATTAGCATAAATTGTCCACGGAACAGATACTTGTTAATCTGTTTCGTGGACATTATAATTTTTTCTTTACAGCTTGTACATTTTGCATAATTTAATTATTAAAATTTATTAATGATTGTGCACACTAATTGATAAAAAACTGATATTATAATTAATGTAAAAACCCCCCCATACATTATATATTTTTACTATCCCCAGAGTAAAATACCGTCTCCTAAAAAGACCGCAGATCGAAAGGCTGTCTTTTTTTTCAGGTCACTTTTATAACTATTCGCGAAACACAACTTTAACGAAAAGTTTATATGTTTACTTTTTTATATATTTACATTTATACATCTATTCTAGAACCATAAATTGTAA
>JAXJVZ010000183.1:0-1695 GCA_036308285.1 Agathobacter sp.
AATAACAGTCATTTAATAATAGTCTCTGAAAAAATCAATTCTGCGCCAGATTCCCAATCTGTTCAGCAATACTACTAACCGACTCTGCATTAGCACGCTCCTTTGAAAGAGCCTCAGAAGTAAGTGCTGTAACCTCTTGTGTAGTAGCAGAAATGGTTGATACCGACTGGACAATCTCACGGTTGGCATCTGTGAGTCCGTGGATATAATCAATGAAAAGACTGACATGCTCACGAACCTCTTCAGTACTATTCTGAATCGTGCCGAAGATTTCTGAGGTTTGTACTGTTTGTTCTTTTTCTGACTGGATTACCTTTGCCATTTCTGTAACTGATTTAACTAAATCATCAAGTGAAGAAGTGGCATTTCCAATTAATTCAGATATATTGTTGGTTGCTTCTTTTGTTTTCGTAGACATATTTGAAATCTCAGTAGCAACAACGGCAAAACCTTTTCCAGCATCGCCAGCACGGGCTGCCTCCACATTAGCATTTAAAGCCATAATATTTATCTGAAAAGCAATGCTTTCTATCATTCTTGTAATACTGCCGGTCGCCTCCATGCTGGTCTTTAAAGAATTCAAATCTTCAATAACCCTATCACTGATTTCAACAGAGCGATCCGCCTGGGCAACAAGCTCCGAAACATCCTCATGTCCAGTAGCCACGGCTGACATGGTAAGGGCAATATTCTGTTCAATCTTATCGGCAGACTCCTGTACATTTTCGATTCGTCCCTGAATGGCCTCTGTCTGAAGCAACTGATGCTGAACTGCCTCTGCAGTACTTGTTATCCCGGAATTAATCTCCTCCATAGCATGCTTGGCAGCGACAGAAGAATCATTTAGCGCACCAATCTCAACATTGATTTCTTTGATAGAGCTGTTCACTTTGTCTGCAACAGACTGAATGGTATTAATTTTATCATCATTATTCTGCTTTGAAATTTTAGTGACAATAATTGTAGCTCCCAGAAAAATTCCTGTAGCAAGGAACTCCACTAACAAAATAGAACTGTTAATTGGAAGTCCGGAATGATGATGTTTTAGAATAAAAATTATTTTGAAACAATCAAATACAGTAATTGCCATAAATGTAGCAGCCATAATGCATATCAGCTTGTAATCGTAATACAGTACAAAAACGATTGCAATTGGAAATGCCATTACAAAAACCAAGTCGATTGTCGGACGATAAAGTGCAATCAAATAGACAAGAGAAAAGCAGGCAAAAGCTATGTATTTCATTTTCTCAGGTTTTTTCTTATAGGTAATTGGAATAATGATAGCGCTAAGGACAGCTGCAATTTCAAAAACCACGAAGTAAACTATGCTTGCATTGCCAACGAGAAAATCGGAAATGTAGCCCAAAATAAGTGCGATACTAATAACCTCAATAACGATGAGCGCGACCTTGTTGACTAAAGCGTCACCTTTTAGAGGCACTTTGTTTGTATTTTTAGACATTTTTGAATCCCCCAATATCCAAATTTTTTACATTTGATTTATATATTAACTATATATTAGAAAAAATACATTTGCAACTGAATGTTTTGGGAGTAATGGCCTAGAAAATTTTGACAACGGAAGAATCAATATATTTCGGTTAATATGTAAATTCAATATTTATGGGGATTTGTATAATACTTTCTGTAAATATTGCTTAACATGCTAATAATCCTGGTGTAGGAATGGCA
>JAXJVZ010000184.1:0-4289 GCA_036308285.1 Agathobacter sp.
ACTTTGCACAGCATATGCACAACTGCTGTCTGGTAAACTTAGATGATATGCTTCAGAATGGAACTGTCATCAGTGAAACCATGATTGACCGTCCAAAGAGTTTTTCTACTGCCTGCAACATTGCAACACAGGCAATTGCACAGATTGCAAGTTCGCAGTACGGCGGACAGAGTATTTCATTATCACACCTTGCTCCATTCGTACAGGTGAGCCGTGAAAAATTCCGCAAGCAGGTCTATGGAGAATTAGAAGCGGCAGGAATTGAGCCAACAGAGGAAAGAGTAAATAAAATTGCAGAGCTTCGTGTCAAAGAAGAAATTAACCGCGGTGTTCAGATGATTCAGTATCAGGTTATCACTCTTATGACTACTAATGGGCAGGCTCCATTTATTACAGTATTTATGTATCTTGATGAGGCTCCGGAAGGACAGACAAGAGCTGACCTTGCAGCTATCATTGAAGAGATGTTATATCAGAGAATTCAGGGGGTAAAGAATGAGAAGGGTGTATATATTACACCAGCATTCCCTAAGCTTATTTATGTATTAGAAGAAGATAACATCAGACAGGATTCTAAATATTTCTACCTTACAGAGCTTGCTGCAAGATGTACATCAAAGAGAATGGTTCCTGACTATATTTCGGAGAAGAAGATGAAGGAGCTTAAGGTAGATGCTCATGGTGAGGGGCATTGCTATACATGTATGGGATGCAGAAGCTTCCTTACTCCTTATATTGATACTGAGACTGATAAGCCTAAGTATTATGGAAGATTCAATCAGGGTGTAGTAACACTTAACCTTGTAGATGTTGCCTGTTCATCAGGAGGAGATGAGGAGAAGTTCTGGGAGATTATGGATGAACGTCTTGAGCTTTGTTACAGAGCACTTATGTGCAGGCATAAGAGACTTTTGGGAACTCCTTCAGATGTTGCTCCTATTTTATGGCAGAACGGAGCTCTTGCCAGACTTAAGAAGGGTGAGACAATAGATAAGCTCTTATTTGGAGGATATTCTACAATCTCATTAGGTTATGCAGGACTTTGTGAGTGTACACGTTATATGAAGGGTGTATCACATACAGAGCCTGAAGTTGGAACACCATTTGCCATTAAGGTTATGGAGAGACTTAATGAGGCTTGTAATGAGTGGAAGGCTAAGGATAATATGGACTTCAGTATTTATGGAACTCCACTTGAGTCTACAACATATAAGTTTGCCAAGTGCCTTCAGAAGCGTTTTGGAATTATTGAAGGTGTTACAGATAGAAACTACATCACAAACAGCTATCATGTACATGTAACTGAGGATATTAATGCATTTGACAAGCTTAAGTTTGAGTCACAGTTCCAGAAGCTTTCACCGGGAGGAGCTATCAGCTATGTTGAGGTTCCAAATATGCAGGATAATATTCCGGCAGTTATTTCTGTAATGCAGTATATCTATGATAATATTATGTATGCAGAGCTTAACACAAAGAGTGATTACTGCCAGGAATGTGGATATGATGGAGAGATAAAGATTGTAGAGGAAGATGGCTCTGGAAAACTTATCTGGGAATGTCCAAATTGTGGTAATAAGGATCAGGACAGAATGAGTGTTGCAAGACGTACATGTGGTTACATTGGAACACAGTTCTGGAATCAGGGACGTACTCAGGAAATTAAGGAAAGAGTACTTCATCTCTAGTTGTAGCGTTCCTGAATTCTGGTTGTAGTGTTCTTGAATTAAAAAATAAAAGTAGGTTTCATAACCCGAGTTTTTAATAAAGCTCGGGTTTTTTGAGCAAGGAGAGATAATGAATTACGCAGAAGTAAAGTATTGTGATATTGCAAATGGACTTGGATGCAGAACAGTTCTTTTTGTGTCTGGCTGCAGAAATGCCTGCAAGGGCTGTTTTCAGCCTGAAACCTGGGCATTTGATTATGGAAAGCCATTCGATGAAGCTATTCAGAAAGAGATAATTGATTCACTTGCTCCTGATTATGTTCAGGGAATAACCTTACTAGGAGGCGATCCTTTTGAGGAGGAGAATCAGAGAGCTCTTTTACCATTTATGAAGGAGTTAAAGGCAAAGTATCCTAATAAGGATGTCTGGGCTTATACAGGTTATATTTTCGATAAGGATTTAATCGAGGGTGGTCGAAAATATACAGAGGTTACAGATGAGCTCCTTTCAACTATAGATGTTCTTGTTGATGGCCCCTTCATTGAGGAAAGAAAAAATATAATGCTTAAATTCAGGGGGTCGGATAATCAGAGAGTTATTAATCTTAAGGAGACAATTGATAAACAGCAGATTGTTCTTCAAATGAACTAAAAGATTATGTATACAAGGGAGAATAGAAACATGAAGAAAAAATGTAATGCAATGCTGGGTGCATTTTGTTATGCGGCAGGCGTTTTTTGCGCACTTTATGTCGGAGGCTGGCTTATGCTTCTGGTTCCAATAAAAACACTTCTGGCAGCATTTTCAGCAGGAAATCTTACTTTGACTCTTCTTACTAAATGCATTATCAAGATTGCCTTTTCCACAACCTTCGGTGGATTTGTGTGGTGTCTGGGTTATATTGGATACAATCACTTTAAAGGGACTGAAGATCCTGAGTGGGATGAGGTAGAACAGAAATGGAAAAACAGAATCCATAAGGATTCCAAGGATAAATAAAAGAATCGAGGGAATAACAGTGATTTTACGAGTGCCTGATTATTATAAGGATTTTAAATGTATAGCAGGGGATTGTTCTGACAGCTGCTGTGCTGGTTGGGAGATTGATATTGATCAGGATTCTGCTGAATATTATTGTCAGGTGGAAGGTGAATTTGGAGACAGACTTAGAGAAAAATTACAGACTTTAGAAGATGACGAACATTGCTTTAAGCTCACTCCAAATGGAAGATGTCCTTTTTTAAATGATGATAATTTATGCGATATTATAATCAATTTAGGGGAAGAGGCAATAAGTGAGGTGTGTACAGAATACCCTAGATTCTGTATAGAATACTCAAATGTTGTTCATAAATTCTATAGCCTTTCATGCGAGGAGGTTGGACGAATCGTTTTCAATCTTGAGCGAAAGGTCGGCTTTGTTGATATAGAGATGCCGGATGCATGCTGCTATGAAGAGAACGAGAATGTGCAGATGGATGAAGAAGAAATCCAGTTTGCTTATAATACAATGCTTGAAAGCATAAAGATTCTTCAGAATAGGGAAATTACCATAGGGGACAGAATTCGTCAGTATCTTGAGTATGTAGAAGAGGCCCATAATAAGTTAAATCATATTGATGGTCTTTCAATTCAGGAAGCTGTTATAAATGAAGATGAAATTGCAACAGCGTCAGAGCGTTTTTATCCATTTACTCAGATGGTAGTTATAAACGAGGAATGGAATGGTGTAAGAAAAGGACTGGAAAGCTATTCTGATGAAGAACTTTCTGAGCTTGTAAAAGTGTTTATGCAAAGCAGTGATTACAAAGAATTAGACTATGAACAGCTAATGGTATATTTTACATTCCGTTACCTTATGAATTGTGTATATGACAAAGATTTGAAATCATATGCAAAATTATCAGTATTATTTACTTTGGTAATTCGTGATATGGATGCAGTTCGTTTTAAGGAAAACGGGGGACATTTTGAACGTAAGGACAGAGTAGATACAGCAAGGATTTTCTCTAAGGAAGTAGAGCATTCAGAGGAGAATAATGATCTGGTGCTTGAGGAGATTCCTTTTATGCTTCCACTAGTGTGGTAGGTAGCACTGGTAGTAGAACCACTGGGGACGGAGTTTTGTGGCTTTTTCAATATCACTGGGGACGGAGTCAATGATGTTTAGTTAAGCTTACTGCCTCAAGAAAAATTTACTGACTTGTGGCTGTAATCCGATTGATAAATTATCTTTCAGATATTCAATTTCGAGATATCTTACCACCTAATATGAGAAATTTATTGCAGGAACGGTTAAAAATTGACTAAGAGTTTCTTTTAGCGATTTAAAATCGAAATATTTACTGTCTGATGTCAATATTTATTGTAGAGACGGTAAAAAATTGACTAAGAGTTTCTTTTAGCAATTAAAAATCGAAATATTTACCGTCTGATGTCAATAATTATTACTTGCGATGGTAATTTAATTATATCATCTTTTGACATTGATATTGGAGTCGATTAACTAAACTCCGTCCCCGTTGGACTGCCAAAAAAGCCAGAAAACTCCGTCCCCCCTTTTTAGGGTTCATAATTTTGAGCCAATTATATCAACACAAGATAAATGGTCGCAAGTGAAA
>JAXJVZ010000185.1:0-6977 GCA_036308285.1 Agathobacter sp.
AACGGTCTTACTATTGAATATGATGGAAATATTTGTCAGATTATTGAATTTCAGCACGTAAAACCAGGAAAGGGTGCTGCTTTCGTTAGAACTAAGCTTAAGAATATCATCAGTGGAGGTGTTGTTGAGACATCTTTCAGACCAACTGAGAAATTCCCACAGGCTCGTATCGACCGTAAGGATATGCAGTATCTTTACGCAGATGATGATTTCTACAACTTCATGGATGTAGAGACATATGATCAGATTAGCCTTCCAAAGGATTCAGTAGGTGAGTCTCTTAAGTTTGTTAAGGAGAACGAGATGGTTAAGATTTGTTCTCACAATGGTAATGTATTCGCTGTAGAGCCACCACTTTTCGTAGAGCTCACAATTACAGAGACAGAGCCAGGATTTAAGGGAGATACTGCTACAGGTGCTACAAAGCCAGCTACAGTTGAGACAGGAGCTATGGTTAAGGTACCACTTTTCGTTGAGACAAACGACGTAATTAAGATTGATACACGTACAGGAGAGTACTTATCAAGAGTTTAATTAATCTGATTTTTTTGAAGAGATGCTATGGCATCTCTTCTTTTTTGCTGTATAGGAGAGCACTGCTTCTTTATACAGTAGAGTTCTGCTTCTTTATACAGTAGAGTTCTGTTTCTCTATACAGTAAAGCGTTCCACAAGATTTATAACTATGTTCTGACCGTTCTGACTAATATAATAAAAGTTATGCTTGTAAAAATATTAGCAATAAGCAGTCCCCAAAGATATGCATTGATTCCATATTGAGGAACCAGGATGAGTATTGCACTGATTTTTATAGCACTTGATAAAAGGTTTGCAAACAGAACATTTTTGGGCTGTCCTAATCCGTGCAGAATACTGCCTAACATTCCGGACAGGTACATAAAAGGACTAAGCCAGCAGAGTCGTTTGATAAAATTGCATGCCATATCAGACGAGAAGATTGTGGAACCAATATAATCGGCAAAAATCAAAAAACAGAAGGTACATACAAATCCTGTTATAAGTCCAAAAGCGGTTGTCAGATTGATTATCCGGTTTATCTTTTCAGTTTCCTTCCTGGCGTGAGCTTCAGATATTGCGGGAAGAAGCATAACACAAACAGAATTAAAAAGAACACCTGGAAATAGAATAACCGGTACCGCTATTCCACTGAGTACACCATAAATTGACAGCGAATCATTAGAAGAATAGCCAAACATATTTAACTGCTTGGGAATCAGTATGTTCTCAAGTGAAGAGCATAGATTTATTAGCAGATAGTTTGTGCATAGAGGAAATGCCATCATAAGTATTAGCTTTATGTTTTCCCAGGAAGAATTAATTGTAATTTTATCAATAAATAGCAAGGAGAATATCATTCCTGCAAATTCGCTTAGAACAATTCCCCAGACGGCATGAACCGGCGTGATAGAAATATTCTCTCTGGCAAGAACAACTGCAAAAATATACACACTTACAATTCGTACAAGCTGTTCCACCAGCTGCGATAATGCAGGAACAGAGGTCTTTTTCAATCCATAAAAATATCCATTAATACAACTGTGAACTGAAGATGGAACAAGGGAATAGCTTGCAACTTTAAGGAGCATGCTACAGCGGTAATCACCCAGAATATTGATAGAAATCCATAGTGAATTCTTATAAATGAAAAATGCAATTATGCCTGATAGAATTACAGCAGGAATCATTCCGGCAATCAGGAAATTGTTTTTTTCTTTAGTTGTTGATGCTACATATTTTGAAATTGCTGTTTGAAATCCTGCACAGGTTATGGCAAAAGATATTGCAAGTACCGGGGTTATCAGATGATAAAGTCCAAGCCCTTCTGCACCAATTGTTCGACTCAGGAATATTCTATAAAAGAAACCCATTATTCTGCTTATACTACCAGCCAGAGTCAGAAGGGCTGTGCCGATTAGCAGGGGATTTTTTAGGCTGTTATATTTTTTCAAAGGAACACCGTTAAATGCTTTTTATAGAATATATTATTTATCTGGGGGGATTATGAGTAGAAATATTTATTTGGATAATGCTGCGACTACGAGAATGTATCCGCAGGTAGTAAATCTCATCGAGCCCTACATGTTGAGCGAGTATGGCAATGCGTCTGCGGCATATGAGCTTGGAACGAGAGCTAAGGATGTGATAGAAAATGCAAGGGAAGAAATTGCAAAATGCATAAAAGCAAAACCCAAGGAGATTTATTTTACATCAGGAGGAAGTGAATCGGATAATTGGGCGATAAAGTGTATTGCAGGTGAGTATAAGCATAAGGGAAAGCACATTATTACAAGCTGTATAGAACACCATGCCGTACTCAATTCCTGTGAATATCTTGAAGAGCTTGGATATGAGATAACCTATGTTCCTGTTGACTCAAAAGGACATGTGAGGACAGAGGATATAGAAAGCCGAATAAGAGACGATACGACATTGATATCAGTGATGTACGCAAACAATGAAATAGGAACCATTATGGATATACACGAAATAGGAAATATGGCAAAAGAACATGGCCTTGCTTTTCATACTGACGCAGTTCAGGCTGTCGGACAGATACCGATCGATGTAAGCCAAATGCCAATTGATTTGCTAAGTGCAAGTGCACATAAATTCCATGGTCCTAAAGGCGTTGGATTTTTGTATGTAAGAGAAGGGATAAAAATTCCGTCCTTTATTCATGGTGGAGGTCAGGAAATGGGAAAAAGAGCCGGAACTGAAAATGTCGCAGGAATAATGGGAATGGCATTGGCCTTAAAGATATCTACAGACTCTATGCTTGTAGAAAAAAGGCGAATAACGAAATTGAGGGATTATATGGTTGGCAGAATAATGAATGAGATACCAGATGTAATATATAATGGAGATGAAAAAAACAGACTGCCAGGAAATGTCAATATAAGCATAAAGGGAATTGATGCAACGACATTATTGATACTGTTAGATGAAGAAGGTATATGTGCATCTGCAGGTTCAGCCTGCAGTACGGGAAAACAGAATGTATCACATGTCATAGAAGCAATAAAAGTTCCCACAGAATATGCCATGGGAACTTTAAGATTTTCAATCGGTAGTGAAAACAATATGTGGGAGATAAACCACACAGTCAACTCTCTTGTAAGAAATGTAAATCTGCTTAGGGAAATCTGAGCTTTTGCAAAGGATTCTATTATCGCTTACAAAGAGAATCTAAGATTCGTTCAATGCAAATTTGTTAATTGCGTGAGCTACACCATTTTCGGTGTTGCTAAGGGTGATGAAATCGGCCTGTGCCTTTATCTCGTCCGTTGCATTGCCCATGGCAACACCGAGTGCAGCAGTACGAATGATTGCAAGATCGTTTTCGGTATCTCCGATAGCCATTGTCTGCTCGAAGGAAACATCAAGAATTCGTGCTAATTCAAGTAGTGCCAGTCCTTTGTCCACACCCTTTTTTGAAAACTCAAGATTATTATAACCACCACATACTACAGTAATATCAGGATTGGAAATTAAAAATCTTCTGACTTCCTCGCGGTCGATCAGAGTTCCATCCAGGTCAGGATGAAAGTTGAGGGTCATTTTCTGGATATGCAGGTGGTTGCTTCTGATATGTGATATCAGGTCAGGAACAACAAGCCTTGTATTAAGTATATATTTTTTCAGGGATTCAGGTGCTTCTATAGCCATTGCGGCAGGCCGGCATTTTTCCGGGGTGTATCCTTTTCCGGCACAAAAGGCATCCATGTGAATATCTTTTGTAAGAAGAAATCGTATAATTGGAAAAACCACCTTGTCATCCAAAGGATTTTCAAAAAGGCATTCTCCGGTTATGATATCATAGATTGCGCTGCCGTTTGTGGTTATGGCATACTGGATGCCTGTCCCTCTTATCTGTTCCAAAGGAATTCCCATGAGTGGTCTGCCGGTAGAGATTACAACATGGATTCCGGATGCAGTTGCTTTTTTTATTGCATCAATATTCTCTGCACTAATTATTCCCTTGTTATCAAATAAAGTTCCATCCAAATCTAATGCTATAAGTTTAATCTCGTTCATAAGAATACCTTTCTTTTTTTTATATTATAGGTTATTATAAATGAAAATGTTTAATCTGAAAAGGTGGTCAGAATGAATAAAGCTGAATTTAGAGAATATATAAAAAAGGGACCTGTAATATTAGATGGTGCGACTGGAACAAATCTTATGGAGGCGGGGATGCCTATCGGTGTGTGTCCTGAAGCCTGGATATTAGAACATCCTGACGTGCTGTCAGAGCTTCAGAGAAGTTATGTTGAAGCCGGCACAAATATTGTATATGCACCTACATTTACCGGTAACAGAATCAAATTAGAAGAGTATGGTCTTTCAGAACGATTAGTGGAGATAAATACAGAGCTTGTCAATTTATCAAAAGAGGCAGTAGCCGGTAAGGCTTTAGTAGCTGGTGATATGACTATGACAGGCCAGCAGCTTTTTCCATTAGGAGAGCTGATGTTTGATGAGCTTGTAGAAGTATATAAAGAGCAGGCAAAGGTACTTGCTGACGCGGGAGTTGATTTATTTGTTGTTGAGACTATGATGAGTCTTCAGGAGTGCCGTGCAGCAGTGCTTGCGATTAAAGAGATTTGTGATCTTCCAATCATGGTTACACTTACCTATAACGAGGATGGAAGAACACTTTTTGGAACACCTCCAGAGACTGCAGTTGTTGTACTTCAGTCGTTAGGTGCTGATGTTATTGGTATAAACTGTTCGACTGGCCCAATGGAGATGGTTTGCCATGTGGAAAAAATGGCAGAGTATGCGACAGTCCCAATTCTTGCAAAGCCAAATGCCGGACTCCCAGAGCTGGAGGGAAAGAAAACTGTATACAGAATGACTCCAGAAGAATTCGCCCAGGCAGGAGCAAAGCTCGTAGAGGCAGGAGCTGCCATAGTAGGAGGCTGCTGTGGAACAACTGCAGCTCATATAAAGGCTCTTGCTGACAAAGTAAAGGGAATGGAAATTATAGAGCCGCTTAAGACTCACAGAAGAATCCTTGCATCAGAACGCAAGAATGTCGAGATAGATTTAGATGGTAATTTCATTGTAGTAGGAGAGAGAATTAATCCAACAGGAAAGAAAAAGCTTCAGGCAGAGCTTAGAGAAGGCAGGCTTGACCTTGTAAGAACAATGGCTATGGAGCAGGAAGCTAACGGAGCTGCAATACTTGATGTCAATATGGGAATGAACGGAATAGATGAGCTTTCGATGATGAAGGAAGCTATTTATGAGGTTACATCAACAGTAGACTGTCCATTATGTATCGACTCAAGTTATGTAGATGTAATAGAAGAGGCTCTTAGAATTTATCCGGGACGAGCACTTATCAATTCAATCTCGTTAGAAAGTGAGAAGTTTGAAAAGCTTCTTCCAATAGCTGCAAAATATGGTGCAATGTTCATTCTTCTGCCATTATCTGATGAGGGGCTTCCTAAGGATAACGAAGAGAAGAAGGCAATTATTGAGAAGGTTTACAACAGGGCAATGGAGCTTGGAATGGCCCATGAGGATATTGTGGTTGATGGACTTGTTGCAACAATTGGTGCAAATCCAAAAGCTGCAATAGAGTGCTATGAGACTATTGCTTACTGTAAGGATGAGAAAAAGCTTCCTACAATCTGTGGACTTTCAAATATTTCATTCGGACTTCCAGAGAGAGGCTTTGTCAATTCAGCCTTTCTGACAATGATGATTTGTAAAGGCCTTACTATGGCAATTGCAAACCCTTCCCAGGAACTTCTGATGAATGCGGCATTTGCATCTGATATGCTTCTTTGCAGACCAGATAGTGATATCAGATACATTGAGAGAATGAGCATGCTTGCAGAGAAGAATGCAGGTATGGAAACTATCCTTGTGAAAAAAGAAACTGCGCCTGGTACTGATGACAATAAAGGTGGAAATGTAGCTTCAGAAATTTCCAGTCATCCGGTATTTGAGGCTGTATTAAAGGGGAATAAGGGTTGCATTATTGATGAGGTCAAAAAAGCATTAGATCAGGGGCTGGTGCCTGATGTAATCATAAATGATTATCTTATTGCTGCAATTAATGAGGTTGGAGAACTGTTTAACAGCAAGAAATATTTCCTTCCACAGCTTATCGGAAGTGCCAATACCATGAAGCTTGCAATTGATTATCTTGAGCCTCTGATGGAGAGAAATGATTCTGCAGAAAATATGCCTACCTTAGTCATTGCAACTGTTGAGGGAGACATTCATGATATTGGAAAGAACCTTGTGGTATTAATGCTTAAGAACTACGGCTACAAGGTAATCGACATGGGAAAGGATGTTCCGTGTGAGGATATCGTGGATAAGGCAATGGAGACCGGTGCAGCAATTATTGGCCTGTCAGCTCTTATGACAACTACAATGATGAGAATGCAGGATGTAATTGAGCTTTGCAGGAAAAAGGGCTGTAAGAGCAAGGTTATTATCGGAGGTGCATGTATTACACAGAGCTTTGCTGATGAAATTGGTGCTGATGGATATTCAGAGGATGCTGCTGATTGTGTAAAACTCGTTGAAAAATTATTAGCACAATAAAATGCAAACAAACTGTTGACAAACAAAGTGTTATAACATATACTTAGTAAGTCGGTTGGACATCCAGCCGCATGAGTGT
The DNA here is from genome assembly GCA_036308285.1 of Agathobacter sp. GTDB lineage: Bacteria > Bacillota > Clostridia > Lachnospirales > Lachnospiraceae > Roseburia. The sequence continues at coordinate 6,667 of JAXJVZ010000185.1, forward strand.
GGGATCTTAGCTCAGCTGGGAGAGCATCTGCCTTACAAGCAGGGGGTCACAGGTTCGAGCCCTGTAGGTCCCACTCATTTTTTTTATATAGATATATGGCGAGATGGCTCAACTGGCTAGAGCGTCCGGTTCATACCCGGGAGGTTAAGAGTTCAAGTCTCTTTCTCGCTACTTATGCAGAGGTATCGAAGTGGTCATAACGAGGCGGTCTTGAAAACCGTTTGTCCGCAAGGGCGCGTGGGTTCGAATCCCACCCTCTCCGTTAGTTATTGAATCATATTTGGTGACGCTTGATGCTTGGAGAAGTACCC